>NZ_JARWAN010000002.1:0-229541 GCF_031451755.1 Vreelandella vilamensis
CGATACGTCGTTCGATAGCCTCAACGCGCCCACCATGCAGACGTAAAGCGCTAAATAATGGCCCTACCACTGCCGCGATGAATGAGGCGGGTTAAAACATCGTTCTTAAAAAACTGTTTTCAACACAGCTCTTATTTTTGGCCTTAATCCGTGTGATGACTACACTACATATGGATCTATGCATATTAGGGCATACCCATGAATACCGCTTTACTATCCAACCGAGGAGTTAGCTATGTCATCTCGTGACGTTGTCATTTGCCATCCTGTTCGCACCGCCATCGGCACCTACGCCGGCAGCCTCAAAGACACCCCCGCCACGGAGCTCGGCGCGCGGGTTATTCAAGAAACCCTTGCCCGTTCCGGGCTTGCTGCCGATAAGGTGCAATCGTTGATAATGGGGCACGTTATCCAAGCGGGTTGTCGCATGAACTCGGGCCGTCAGGCCGGTATTGGTGGCGGGCTGCCGGTGGGAGTGCCAGCGCTGACCGTAAACCGGGTATGCGGTTCCGGCGCTCAAGCTGTGGCCAGTGCCGCCATGGAGATTTGGAGCGGCATGGCCGATTGCGCCATCGCTGGCGGCATGGAAAATATGGATCGTGCGCCTTATGTGCTGCCTCAGGGCCGTTGGGGCGCACGCATGGGTGACGTGACCATGTACGATACCATGCTGCTTGACGGCTTAAACGACGCCTTCAGCGGTAAACACTCCGGCTGGCACACGGAGGATTTGGTAACTCGTTATAGCATTTCCCGCGACGACCAAGACGCCTGGGCGCTACGCTCGCAGCAGCGCTTCTCCAAGGCCCAGGAGGCTGGCTATTTCGACGCTGAGATCGCCGGCGTAGAGCTCACTAGCCGCAAAGGGACCACCACGTTTGCGCGTGACGAACATAACCGCGGCGATACCACGGCAGAGTCTTTGGCGAAGCTCAAACCCGCCTTCCGCAAAGACGGCACCATCACCGCTGGCAACGCTCCCGGCCTCAATAGTGGTGCGGCGGCGATGATCGTTGCCGAGCGGGAATGGGCCGAACAGCAAGGCTTAGCTCCTGTCGCTCGCCTGGTGGCGGTTGGTATCGGCGCCGTGGACCCTGACTACTTCGGCATCGGCCCGGTACCGGCCGTTAAGCAGGCGCTTGAACGTGCCGGCTGGTCAGTTGGCGATCTGGACCGGGTGGAGATCAACGAGGCCTTCGCAGCGATTGCCCTAGCTTGCCAGCGCGAACTGGGCTTGCCAGAAGACATTGTTAACATGGAAGGCGGCGCCATCGCCCACGGTCATCCTATTGGCGCGAGCGGGGCGGTGCTCACTACCCGCCTACTGCATGCCATGCAGCGCAATGGCGAACATCGCGGTATCGTGACGCTATGCATCGGCGGCGGCCAGGGCATCGCGCTAGCGCTGGAAACACTTTGATCTAGTAAGCGGCCGCTGACACGAAGTAAGGTGTCAGCGGCTAGCTCCTTAGCGTTCTAGTGAAACTCCTTGATAACGTCCTTGTTAAAGCCCTTGTGCCCCTCGGCGCAGCCAGTCATGCACAAAGGCCAGTTTGCGCATCGCCATGTCGGATAGCACAAAGGGGTAAAGGTCCGCCAGCCCCATGGAGCGGTTGACATGGTTGACGCCAGCCACCAGCGATGCGGCGATATGAATCAATCGTTCGGCATCCGGCTCAGCGTAGGCATCCCAGCCGTAGCTATTCGGTAACGCAGGTGAGGTCATCCCAGACGACACAAAACTATCGGTGATATCCGTTAAGTGCAGCAGATGCGACGCGGTTTCGGCAAAGTCTTCATGTGGGTGCGCAGAGGCATAGGTCGTCATGAATCGCTGGCGCCAATCTGACGGGGGGCCATCTTGGTAATACCGCTGAAGTGCCGCCGGATAATCCTCACGCTCATCGCCGAACATCTCACGGAAGGCATCTAAAAAGTCATCCCGCAGGCTTAAACGCCACCACAGCATATGCGAAATTTCATGACGCATATGCCCAATCATGGTGCGATAAGGCTCTTCCAGCGCCTCGCGGCGAGTCGTGCTTAGCACCGGGTCGGCCTCGGCCACGCTGATCGTCACCACACCGCCCACATGCCCCATGGGAACTGGCGTGACCCCTTCGGCAAGCATATGAAACACCGGTGGAGCACCAGGGTCTTCAGGCCGAAACCAGTTCCAGCGGCCGAGATTATCGATGACCCAGCGCTTGGCGGCTTCTGTTTGCGTCCAGTTGGGGATAGCATTTGGAATCGAAGGATCAGGAGCCAGCGCCGTCATGGCACAAGAGCGGCAAAAAGCGCCCTGTTTGGGCGCGATCCAGTTACACCCGATCACCTCTCTGTTGGCACAAAAAGGCGGCATAGGCAAAAACGCCCGCGCCTGCGGATCGTAAGCAACCGGGGTGCCATCGGCGGTTATCAGGTTATCAAACCAGAGTGAACCAGAGCCGACAGGATTGGAAAAAACGCGCATGAGTTAAGCCCTAAAGGGAGATGTCATCTCAGTGTGGGTGAAGCCACCATGCAAAGTCTAGGAGTTTAGACGATGCTAAACTGGTCACTCGCCTAAGCCGAGGTAAAACTGTCAATATGCAGAGGCGTTTTTATTAAGCGTTTGGTCGCCATCAACGGGAGCTGAAAGTCATCATTGAACGTTAATGCTGCCGTGTTTACATCAACCTTTGCGACTTTTAGCCAAAAAGTGAGGATAGCCATATGGGACAGCATCATGGTCACCACCATCATATTGATCCTGCCTCCGGTGATCGACGCGTGACGATCTCCATCTGGGCCAACGGGTTATTGACCATTGCCCAGATTATCGGCGGCATTTTAGCGGGAAGCCTTTCGCTCATCGCGGATGCGCTGCATAATTTTTCTGACATGGCCGCGCTTGTCATTGCGTTTGCGGCCCGCAAGATAGCGAGGAGACCGGCAGACGCCCAGATGACGTTTGGCTATGGTCGAATCGAAATTGTGGCGGCACTGGTTAACTACACCACGCTGATTCTTGTCGGCGCCTATCTGATTTATGAAGGTGCCATGCGCATGATCGACCCACCCGAAATTCAGGGCTGGATGATCGTGATTATTGGCGGCGTTGCCCTTGCAGTCGATGCCCTCACGGCGCTACTCACGTGGTCAATGCAAAAAGATAGCGTCAATATCCGTGCTCTTTTTCTGCACAATCTCTCTGATGCGCTTGCTTCTGTCGCGGTGATCATTGGCGGCTCCCTCATCCTGTTATACGACATGCGCTGGGTAGACCCGGCGATTACGATCGGCATTGCTGTCTATATTCTCTATCTTGCCTTTTCTGAGATCGGCGGCCCGATCCGTACACTGATGTTGGGCTCTCCGCCCGATATAGACGGGCAAAGCGTCATTAACGCAATGTGTGACGCTGAAGGCGTTATAGAAGTGCATCACGTTCATTTATGGCAGATGGAAGAAAATACCGTCGCACTTGATTGCCACGTAGTGGTCACGGAATCCGGCTGGCAGCAGCTTGAGATGATCAAAGCCGATATAAAAAAACGACTTAAAGAGCACTTCGGCATTTCCCACTCAAGTTTGGAATTTGAGCATATTGACCGCATTCACAAGAATGCCAGCCTTTATGGGCATGAATCAGCTTGACTAATGACATGCGTGTAAAATTTCCTCAACCAACGTGGAACAACGCATTACACTATTTTGCCAGTGACGCTTAGGCCCTCAACCCACCTGGTGAAACGTTATATAGGTTTCGTATAAAAGCACTTACTTGCATAACGACGTATCGCGTGTACCCTTATTGAACAGATGTTCAATAAAATCATTCACCCTGATCATTGGAGTTTTAATGAAACAGTTCACGCTTACGATCCCCGTTGCACTATTGACTGCCGCTACCCTTCCCGCTGTTAGCCACGCGAGCACTCCCGCACTTGAAGAACAACTTGCCGAGCTTCAGCGCTTTCAAGTCATCGCCCACCGCGGCGCCAGCGGCCACGCGCCGGAAAGCAGCATGGCGGCATTGGAGCTAGCCCATGAAATGGGTGCCGATTACTTGGAGCTAGACGTTCAAATCACCGCTGATGGCGAGCTGGTCGCGTTTCACGATGACGAAATCAGCCGCACCAGCAGTGGCGAAGGCAAGATTAACGACCATACGCTTGAAGCGCTGAAAGCGCTGGATGCTGGCACGTGGTTCAACGAAGCACACCCTGATCAAGCCGAGACGGCCTTTGAAGGCGCCGAGATATTGACCCTTGATGAGGTCTTCCAGCGCTTTGGCCATGAAGCCCGCTACTACCTAGAAACCAAATCGCCCTCAATCAACCCCGGTTTGGAAGAAGCGCTGGTGGAAACGCTGGAAGCGCACGACATGATCGAAAGCGGCCGCGTGTTGGTGCAGTCCTTCGAGCAGGACAGCTTGCTCAAGATGCGTGAGCTTAATGAAAACGTGCCGTTGATCCAGCTGGTGTGGTATTACCCTGATGAAGAAGACGACTCGCGCCTACTGGAATGGACGGGCGTTACCCCAGGGCCGGGCGAGATCACCGATGCGGACTTCCAAGCGGTTGCTGACTACGCAGCGGGTATCGGCACCAATGTCACTTACGATGGCGAAGACGTGATCAACGTCGACTTTATACGCCAGGCACAGGATAACGGCTTGCCGGTGCATGTCTATACCGTCAATGAGCGCGAGGAAATGCAACGCCTGTTAGATTGGGGCGTCGACGGTATTTTCACCAACTATCCTGACCGTTTGCTGGAGGTAGTGGAGTAACGCTGTACCCATCTAAGTTGACCACCCACTATTATTGGGCGGTTATCGATACTGCTGACAAAAGGTATCGGTAACCGCCCATAAATCCGGCGTTAAGCGTTGCTCCACTTCCGTGCGGATATCATCTGGCACGCCGCCATAAAAGGCTTCAGCAATGCCCCCGGCAATACAGGCTTGGGTGTCGCTATCGCCGCCGAGCGATACCGCATTGCGCACGGCATCTTCGTAAGAGTCCGCTTCTAAAAAGGCGATGATGGCTTCGGGCACGCTGCCCTGGCAAGAAACATCAAAGCGGTAACTAGGGCGAATCTCCTCTAGCGTACGCGCAAGATCGTAATCAAACCGCTCGACAATGGCCTCGCGTATCGTGCGTTTGTCTGCACCCGTACGCGCTAAAAACACCGCAAGCGCCGTGGCTTGTGCGCCTTTTATCCCTTCGGGGTGATTATGGGTGATCTCAGCGGTCGCTTGGGCTTGAGCGAGAACGTCGGTCTCCGTTGTAAAAGCAAAGCCGACGGGGCTGACACGCATGGCGGCCCCATTTCCCCAGCTGTGATACGGCCCTGCGCTTGGACCAGCCAGCCATTGGATAAACGAACCTCCATACCCCGCGTTGGGGTACTGACACCCTATTTGCCGAACGGTTTCTGCGTAAGGCGTTTTATTGAGAATCGCACTGGCAACCGCCACGGTGAGCACGCTGTCATCCGTAAAGCACGAGCGTGGCGAAAACAACGGAAAGTCTTTGATTTTGATCGGCTGGTGTTCATACACCGAACCGACCATATCACCTGCTATCGCGCCAATCATCGGTTCCTCCGCTAGTCGGTACGCGGCGCCGCAGAACAGCATGCTCTGCTCGGCTGTTCACATTCGGCTAGGTAGCGGGCCGCTGAAAATCGTTAATTGAAATGCTGGCAAATTTTTCCAGAAAAAACACCAGTGATTCAAGATGGTGGAAGCGTTCGCTAAAGGCTTCCTGGCCTTTCGGCGAGTGGCGGGTAATGGTGGCCTCGTATTCATCACCCACTTTAAACACATTGGCGTGATTTTCGCGCCCACCTTCTTGGTGAACGGCGGTGAGCGCGGCTTGCTGCTGGAACATGCTGCGCAGCCGGTTGGCGGTGCTTCGCTCTTCTTCCGTGGCCCATAACGGCTGATCACGGTTACCGTAGTGGTAGAGCATTATGGCCAGCAATAGAGCAAAAATGCTGCTGAGCAGCATCCAGGTAAGGACCACGTTCGATACCGGCACCATTACGATGATCACCAACTGCACGCCGCCACCCACTGCCAAGATAATAGCCAGCGGGCGCCACATTCTCGGGTTCATCACCCCGCGCTGAAGACTGACTCCCCACAAACCCAGCACGGCAACAAAACCGACGACCAAATACACCGCCGCCAGCGGTGTGCCGCCGCCCATGAGCACCGCGATAATGCCGATTACCAGCAATAAGCTGTAAAACGCTGCCAAAAGGCAGTAGGCACGCTTGAGGGTCATAGAGTTCTCCTGAGCATCGTTATCATTGTTGTTATGACTGTCGTTATGCAGACATCTTGTTCCTCGGAGTATAGCCAATCCACCCAAGCGTGCCTTCAGGCCTCAGACCTACGCTCAATGCTGGGGCATGCCAGCGAAATTAACCCCTGCGAAACTAACACCGGATAAGTCCGCCATTTCTCGATTCCACGTGGCGAGGTCGTCCAAGTTAAACGCGCTTAACGAGGAATGGCCGCAGGCGCGTGCCATCACCTGCATGAGCTCGGTGGAGGCATTCAAGAAGGTATAAAGCCGCTTTGACGCCGCGTCGACGTCCAAACGCTTACGCAACGTTTCATCTTGAGTGGCAATACCTGCCGGACAAAGGTTGGTATGGCACATCCGCGCGCCCACGCACCCTATGGCTTGAATGGCACTGTTGGCCAGGGCAATACCGTCGGCACCCAGTGCCAGGGCTTTGACGTAATCCATCGGCACGCGCAGCCCGCCGGTGACAATCAGCGTGACGCGGCCACTGGCATTGTGTTGATCCAAATAGCGCCGCGCACGGGCCAGCGCAGGAATAGTGGGTACGCTGATGTGATCTCGAAACATCGTCGGAGCCGCCCCAGTACCGCCGCCACGCCCATCTAGAATCAGGTAATCCGCACCCGCATCAAGGGCAAACTGAATATCCCGCTCGATATGGTTGGCGCTGAGTTTAAAGCCTACTGGAATACCGCCTGTTAGCTCGCGGACATGCCCGGCAAAGCGTTGGAAATCCTCCACGCTGGAAAGGTCTTCAAAGGCGGGCGGTGAGTTGGCCGCGGTGCCCTCCTCCAGATTGCGCACCTGAGCAATTTTAGCGGTGTTTTTGTTCGCGGGGAGGTGCCCACCGGTGCCGGTTTTAGCTGCTTGGCCGGCTTTAAAATGAAAGGCTTGAACGTGCGCTAAAAGCGCTTCATCGTAGCCAAATTTAGCGCTGGCAAGCTCGTAAAAATAGCGTGAATTTTCTGCCTGCTCTTCGGGCAGCATGCCCCCTTCACCTGAGCAAATGCCCGTGCCCGCCATATCGGCACCTTTGGCCAGGGCCACTTTGGCTTCTTGCGACAGCGCGCCAAAGCTCATGTCAGACACCATCAATGGCGTTTTCAGCGTCAGTGGCTTCTTTGCCTCAGGGCCAATGACCAGCTCAGTCGAGACCTCGGCATCCTCCATCAATGGCTTGGTCGCCAGCTGGGCGGTCATCAACTGTATGTCATCCCACTGAGGTAAGGTGTGGCCGGGTACCCCCATCGCATCGACTGGGCCGTGGGAGCCGGTCTTTGACAACCCTTCTTTGGCCAGCTGATGAATAAACTCAACCGTGGGTTCTTCGGTGGTATTTTTAGCGGTGGGTGGGGTGTTATCCGATTTGCTGTCGTTGCTATCACCTGAACCTTCGTTGTCGTCTGAACCTTCGTTTTCGCGTGAAATGGGGCCTTCTTGACCGATATCATCGTTATCAAACTGAGCATGCGAACCATCGCAATAAGGCGGATTTTTGGTATGTTTGCAGCGACAAAGAAACGCTTCGCCGGTTCCTTCAGCCGTAAACGCTTGCGGCGTGAAACCAGTGTCAGCGTGGGAGCCATCACAGAAAGGCTGGCCGCTTGAACGCCCACAGGTACAAAAGTAGTACTCTTTACCTTTTTTTAGCTCGACACCAATAGGCGAAATTTCCGCCACGACAGGTTGGCTCATTGCTTACGTCCTCTTGTTAACATGTTTCAGTCTTAAATATCAGTTGTTACCACTTTATGCTTTCAGCCTAGCAGTTAAGCGTCAAAAACGTACCAAACGCGGTCATAGCGAGTGTCTATTGCTGCTTGTCGTTGACGCGCAAGCGGGTAATAACCGCTCATCCTGAGCCTGTCGAAGGAAGCTTGTCGAAGGCAAGACGTTGAGCCATTAGGATAAGCAAGGTTCCGAGCACGGCAGCACCGCACTATACTGAAAAAGACACATACCATTACCGCGCCTGTCGCGCTAAGGGGGCTTTATGACCACGTCTGCTCACGCTATTTACGGCCATGAAGCGCTTAGCCTACTGGCCCCTCAACCCGGCGAGCGCATTTTGATGTTGGGTTGCGGTGATGGTGATCTGATAGCGCAATTAGCCAAATGCGGCGCTGAAGTAGTAGGCGTCGATACCGCAAAAGCGCGAGTTGAGGCCGCGCAAGCGCGCGGGGTGGATGCCCGCGTCATGGATGCCTACCAAATGCCCTTCGATCACGAGTTTGATGCGGTGTTTAGCTGTGGTTTGCTGCACTGGATGCTGGACCCGCAAGCGGTATTGGCTGGCATTAAGCGGGCGCTAACGCCCGGCGGGCGTTTTGTGGCGGAGTTTGGTGGGCACGGCAATACCGCCGCGATTTGCACGGCGCTGATCGCTGCATTGCAGTTTCGTGGCATTAGCACTCACGGGCGTTACCCTTGGTATTTCCCCTCGCCAGATGAATACCGGCATGTCTTGGAAACCGTTGGGTTTAAGGTCAAAAGTATTGTGCTAGAACCCTCCCCGAAGACGCTACCCCCGGGGATGGAACGCTGGCTAACGCAGTTTGCTGAGCCATTTTTGCACGGCCTTGATGAAGACCTGCGCTTTACGATTATCGACAATGCGTTATTAACATTGGGCTACAGCCTGCGCGATAGCTATGACCACTGGACGGCGGATTACGTCTACCTCAGAGTCAGCGCGCACGTGTAACCGGTAAGGTAAAACGCCACCGAGAAAGTCTCGATGGCGTTATCTTCAAGCTCTACCGCGTCGCGGCTAGTTTTTCAGCGACTTCATGTCGATCACAAAGCGGTAGTGAACATCCCCTTTTTTCATGCGCTCAAACGCCTCGTTGATGTTCTGCATATCGATCATTTCCACATCGCAGGTGATGTTGTGCTCGGCGCAGAAATCTAAAAGCTCTTGCGTCTCGGCGATGCCGCCAATCAACGAACCCGCCAACACACGGCGCTTAAAGATCAGGTTGGCACCTTGAACCGCCGGTTCAATGGGGTCCATCAACCCGACCATGATGTGGGTGCCGTCGTACTTGAGAGTAGCAAGATAAGGATTGATATCGTGCTGTACCGGCACGGTATCGAGCATGAAATCGTACGTTTCTGCCACCGCTTTCATTTGTGCTTCGTCGGATGAGACGACGACGTGGTCAGCGCCGTGGCGCTTGGCTTCTTCGACTTTCGCGTCAGAGCGAGTAAATACCGTCACCTCTGCCCCCAGCGCTTTGGCCAGTTTCACGCCCATGTGGCCAAGGCCGCCCATGCCGATGACGCCGACCTTGTGGCCTTTTTTCACGCCATAGTGGCGAAGCGGTGAGTACGTGGTGATACCGGCACAAAGAATCGGCGCGGCCGACGGCAGGTCGATGCCTTCCGGCATGGTCAGCACAAAGGGCTCGCTGACCACAATCGATTCAGCATAGCCACCTTGGGTCATGGTGCCATCTTGGCGATCATCGCTGCCGTAGGTCATGGTGAAGCCGTTTAAGCAGTACTGCTCCACATCATCCTGGCAGGCCGAGCAAGTGCGGCACGAATCGACCATGCAGCCAACACCAACAACATCGCCAACCTTAAAACGCGTGACGTCATCACCAACGCTGGTAACACGGCCAACAATCTCATGGCCGGGCACAACAGGGTAACGCGTCAGCCCCCAATCGTTTTTGGCAAAGTGCAAATCACTGTGGCACACGCCGCAGTAAAGAATCTCAATCGCAACATCATCGGGGCGCGGCGAACGGCGATCAATCGTTAGCGGTTCAAGCGGCTTATCGTCGGCGTGGGCTGCATATGCATTCACTTCACTCATCTAGTTCTCCATTCATTGGGCGATAACATATTCATTCAAAAAAAATAATGTGCCCAGTATGTGTTGTCAGTACCTGTCATTAGTACCTGACATTAGTGCCTGTCTCGTCATCACCGACACCTAAGTGCCCGCTCAAGTTCAACGATATATAATGCTTTGTGCTGGCAGGTATCGGCGGGGAAACGGCCCAAGGCCACCGCTCGCTCGAAAAAGCCGATGGCGGGCAGGTTCTCACCTCGACGGCTAACCACCAGCGCGGCGATCATCGGCCGCTCGGCGGCGACATCCTCCGCCATGAGCTGCTCAAGCGCTTGGGCAACGCGCTGAATAGTGCGCGGTGGCGCAAGCCCAAGCGCATGGGCCACTTGCTGGTAAGTCATGGGTAATGCGTCATCAGGTGTATTCACCAGCAGTGCGCGCACCTCGGGTGCGATGTCTGCGTTCGTATCGCGCTGCGTCATTAACGATCCAGCAAGGCCATAAACTGTGCCAACCACGCGGGGTGAGCAGGCCAAGCCGGTGCGGTGACAAGGTTACCGTCGGTGACGGCATCGGTCACTTCCAGGTCCGCAAAGCGTCCTCCCGCCAGCTCGACTTCCGGCTGACACGCCGGGTAAGCCGAGCACTGCTTGCCCTCCAACACCTTGGCGGCAGCGAGTAGCTGCGCGGCATGACAGATCGCCGCTACGGGCTTATTTGCTTCAAAAAAGTGCTGAATCATTGTTAGCACTTCTTTATTTAAACGCAGGTATTCCGGCGCGCGGCCTCCTGGCAGGACCAAAGCATCGTAATCGGCAGGATTAATGCTTGCAAAATCAGCGGTTAGTGCAAAACGGTGACCCGGTTTTTCGGTATACGTTTGGTCGCCTTCAAAATCATGAATCGCGGTGGCAACGCTATCACCCGCTTTTTTATCCGGGCACACGGCATCAACCTGGTGACCTACCGCCATCAATGCTTGGAAGGGCACCATGGTTTCGTAATCTTCGGTAAAGTCACCGGTAATCATTAGGATACGCTTGCCGCTCATGTCGGTACTCCTCGCCGTTAAGCAGTGAAAAATACTGCTGGATTAGTGGCAACTGCAATCTGTGGCAACTGCAAGGATGAGTGTAGTAGAAAGATGAAATAGAAAAGCCAAGATTGCCGCCTTCAGGCAGCAAATGAAACGTGTTGAACACGAAAAGCGACACCGCAGAGACATCAAAGCACAAACCACGTCACAATATGCTAGCCTTTTGCGCTGAACTCACAAGCGCCTCGCCCTTTCATTCTGCTATTAAAAGTGCTCAGCCATGACAAAAAATGCTCCTAGCCAACGCCCACTGTCACCGTGCATACAGGTTTGTCGCATCGAAAATAACACACAGACTTGCAAGGGCTGTGGACGCACGCTAGACGAGATTGCCGGTTGGGGCCACATGACCGAGACGGAAAAGGCTCCGGTGTGGAATCGATTAGAAGCGCAAGGTTACTGGCCACTCTCAGCCATGAAGGAATGACGGTCGCTTAAGATGTGGTGAAGGTTGCCGCAATAGACCAGCGGATCGCCGCAGTTGATCACGATATCGGATTTTGCCAGCACGTAACTGCGCCCGGTGATGGTATTTTCCACTACCTGATAAGCCCCCTCTGTATGAGTGCCGGTAAAGGTGCCAATAAAGCCGGTTTCGCGTAGCGAGACGGTTTCCAGCTTATCGCCAAGCGCAAGCCGCCCTTCATAATGCATCAAGGCTAGCCGCGCCGAGGTGCCGGTGCCGGTGGTGCTGCGGCAAATAACGCCAGGATGAACGTAGGTGGTGGAACGCGAACGCACATAGCCTTCAGCGATGCGTTCTTCCGGGCCCATAAAGTGCAGAAACGGCAGTGGCCCGACATCGCCTAAGGTGTAGTGGGAGAACCCCCGTTCGGCTTTAATCGCCTCCACGATTTTATACGCGCAGTCAGCCAATGCGCGCTCTTCTTCGCGGACCAACTTAAAGCCTAGCGCCTCGGCCTCGACCAATGCGTAAAAACCGCCGCTGTAGGCGATGGAATAGGTGACTTCACCGATATCGGGCACGTTGATAGTGGCGCGATACGTATCAATGTAGCTGGGCAGCCCTTCGCAAGTCACCGCCTCCACCACGCCGTTTTTCACCGTCGCTTCGATATTTACCAGCCCCGCCGGCGCTTCGAGCTTAAAGTGCTGCACGCCCTCTTGTTTGGCCACGATGCCACTTTCCAGCACAGCCGTGGCGGTACATAGCGTGTTGGAACCAGAGTAAATCGGGTAGCCCATGACCTCCATGATGATGTAGCCCGCGACCGCTTGCGGATCGCAGGGCGGCACCAACAAATCCACCGACATTTCCGCAATGCCGTAAGGCTCGGTTAAGAGCAGCTCGCGCAGGCCATCGGCGTCGTCGCGCAGGTACTCCATCTGCTCGCGCACCGTGGCGCCCGGCAGTAAATCGATGCCGCCGGTGACAATCCGGCTCACATCGCCGCCCGCGTGGGTGTCCATTAGTTGGATGGTATGGATGGTATTCATGCGGCGGCTCACTTAATTGTTAGAAGGATTTAGGGCAAACGGGGCGCCGTGGGTATCCCACTGGCTATCCGGAACGATCACAATTTTGCCTAGGTAGTTACTGTCGCGATTGACGAAGTAGCGTTCGGCTTCGTGCAGCTCAGAAAGCTTAAACGCGGCGTGGAGCACCGGCTTAAGCTCACCACTGCGAATCCACTCCATCAACTGTTCGGCCTCTTCACGGGTGCCGTGTGAGACGCCGAAAATCTGCACTTGATACAGGTAAATCCGCGTCCACATCATCTCGCTGACGTTGCCGCCGCTGGCACCGGCAATCGAGAGGCGCGGGTAGGTGGTGCGCGCGTTCATGTCCTGAATCATGGTGTCAATAAAGAGGTTCGTCATCTCACCGCCCACCAAATCCATCACTGCGTCAATCGGTGCGCCGGCGGTTGCCTTAAGCACACGATCCACGAACGTTGGCAAATCATCGCGGTCAATCACCGCCTCGGCGCCAAGTTCAAGCAGTGCATCGGCTTTATCGGGCTGGCTCACCGCGTAGGGAATTGCCCCGACCACGCGGCAAAGCTGAATCAACGCCGTGCCCACACCGCCGCTGGCACCGCTCACCAGCACGCGCTCCCCGGTACTCACCTTGGCGGCGGTCATCATGTGGTACGCGGTTTGGTACGAGCACATGCCCATGGCGGCAAGTTCGGCGTCGCTGAGGTCAGGGTTAGGAATGGCATAAAACTGATCCGCCGGCAGCGCAACGTACTCGGCAAAGCCGCCATCTGCGCCGTGGCCGTAATAATCCGGCGTTAGGTTGATATCGCGGCGTGCATCCGCGTAGAGATTAAAATCCAGAAGGCCACGCTCGCCCACCCGCGTGGGGGCAACGCCCTCGCCCACGGCGACCACGCGCCCGGCGATATCCGCGCCTTGAATGCGCGGAAAGGTCAGCGTCGGCTCGCCGCCCATGGCAAACGAGGTTACGTCCTCTTTCTCTTTGGTTGGGTAGAGCCCTTCGCGCGCCTTACGATCGGTGTTGTTCTTGGCGGTTGCGGTCACTTGTACCAGCACTTCGCCAGGCCCTGGCGTTGGCACGGGGACATCGTCGCGGTAGTCAAGCTTCTCAATGCCACCGTGCCCAGTCAGCACCATAGCGGCCATGCGGGTGGGCAGGTTAGCGATGTTATCTGCCATGGCTGACTCCTCTTGGTTGTCGTTAATCAAGCCATGACGATAACAAACTTTCGCGGCGTCGCCATGGGGCATACACGCAATCACCCCACTTATCGCAACAGGTTAAAACCAGCGCTGACGCTTGAAGATCCAAATGAGCGCGATGCCAATACCCAGCATGACACCCCAAACAAAGAAATAGCCATAGCGGTAGCCAAGCTCGGGCATGTATTCAAAGTTCATGCCGTAAATACCGGCGATAAACGTCAGCGGCACAAAAATGGCGGTGATTACCGTTAGTACGCGCATGGTGATATTAAGCTGGTGCGAGGAAATCGAGATGTAGCCATCGACCAAGTCACCGCAAATGTCGTAATACATCTGCGTAAGGGTATAGAGGCGCTCAAAGCGATCTTCCACATCGGTGATGGCGTGCAGCGTTTCGCTATCGCCGCGGGGCAGATGGGCATAGTCGTAAGCGGTAAGCTCTTGCGTGATGCCCTTGTGATAGCTAAACACGCGGCGCATTTTAACCAACCGCGAACGGTAGGCAGTAATACGCCGCATCAGATCGTCGTTGCCCGCCGCTAGCAGCTCATCTTCGATATCGCTCAATGCGGTTTCAAATTGCAATAGGCTATCGATATAAAACCCGGCCGAGGTGTACATCACGCGCAGCGCGACTCGCTCGGGCGATTGGCGCAAAAGTGCGGCCCCCGCCTCGTTGAATAAGCGCTCAATACTCAGGGCTTCGCCGGCGTGCAAGGTGATCAAAAAACGCTCGCCGATGAAAAAGCTCACCTGTTGCGGCACGTAGTTAAGCTCAGCATCAAACGAAGAGATGCCGCGATAGATAATCAGCGTGTGCGTTTCAAACTCTTCGATCTTCGGCGGATGACGTTCTTTATGGGCATCTTGAATCGCAAGCGGATGGCATTCAAAGGATTCAAGCAATGCCCGTTCTTGCGTTTGCTCCACGCCACGCATGTCGATCCAGACATGGCTTTGAGGGGTTTCGCGAAAGCGCGCGATCAGCGTTTCATCGCCTTCTTGCGTGGTGCCATCCGGCAGTGTGAGTAATACGCGTATCATGCGTCTCCTTACTGGTCATTCTTTAATCGGCGACTTTCACTTGCGCTTTGCCAGCGTGCTTGGCGTCGTACATGGCGACGTCGGCACGTTTTAACAACTCTTGCGCGGTTTCCTCGCTCGCCGGGGCGTAGCTTGCCACGCCAATACTGGTGCTGACACTAAGTGACAGGTCGCCAACCCGGATCGGTGTCTCGATGGTCTGAATCAGCTTTTCCGCCAGCCCCAGCATCGCCTCGGGCGCCATCCCTTCTAATATCATCACAAACTCATCGCCCGCCCAGCGTGCGACATAATCGGTTTCGCGCACGCTGTGGCGTAGGCGCTTGGCAATTTCTCGCAGCAGCTCATCCCCCGCGGCGTGCCCATAACGGTCGTTCACGGCTTTAAAACCATCCAGGTCTAAAAACAACGCCGCGAGCGGCTGGTTAAGCCGCCGCACGCGGGCCATTGCCTCGGGCAGCCGTTCATCCAACGCCCGCCGGTTAGGCAAGAGCGTGAGTACATCCTGGCGGGCTTCCCGATCACGCATCCGCTCTAGCTGGCGACGCTCGGTAATGTCGTGAAGAAAGAGGCTATAACGCTTTTTACCTTCAATGCGCAGCGACTTCATTCGCACCTCAACCGGCATCTCGAGACCATCCCGGCGATACGCGTTGAGTTCGATGGGTTTGGTTTCATCGTACGGCGGGACACCCTGAGGGAAGATCAACGCGTGCAGCGGCTGCCCTAACGTCTCGTGAGGCGACCAGCCAAACATCGCCGTCGCGGCACGATTCCAATCCAGTACGCGGTAATTTTCATCCGCGCTAATATAGGCATCGTACGCCGATTCAATCACTAAATTCAGCTCGCGGGTGCGCCGTTCAATTTGCTCCTCCAAGCTTCTGTGCAGCGCGTCAAGCTCGCGTTGTGATGCCGCGCGGCGCTGCTGCTCTTGGGTCAAATGCTCGCGCAGGCGAATCTCGTCATTCAAGATGCCGGTCAAGTCTTTCAGTGCGGCAAGTTCCTCTTCGCACAGGGGACGCGGTTGCGTATCCACGGCGCAAAGCGAACCGAGCGCATAGCCCTCAGACGTGATAAGCGGTATGCCGGCGTAAAAGCGGATACCATTTTCGCAATCGACTAACGGATTGGCACTAAAGCGCGGATCTTGGCGTGCATCTTCCACTACCAAGGAGGCGCCCTCAGCGATGGTATGCGAACAAAACGCCACGCTTCGCGGTGTTTCGCGGGTGTCGGTGCCCACGCGCGATTTAATCCACTGACGGTCGGCGTCAATTAGCGTCACTGTCGCAATGGGGACGTTGAGCAGTTGGGTAACCAGCCGGGTGACCCGGTCAAACACCGGGTCATCAGGGGTATCTAGCAGTTTAAGCTGATGAAGCACAGCCAGGCGCTGGGCTTCATTGGCAGGAACAGGGTAGTCAAGCATAGAGGCGAATCACGTTTATATTTTTTCTAGCATAACGCGTTAAACGCCTCACTTCTGCCGTTACGCTGACTTTCTATCAACGCGCCCGGTTCATTTTTGCCATTAACACGCTAACAAGTGTAGACGCCACCAGCGCCCCTAAAAATGGCGGCAGCGTGGGGATACTATTGGGGAAGCTCGCGGCCATCAGCCCAGCGCTTACGCTACCTTGCGCTACCCAACCAGGAAGAATGGCACCAAGCATGCCGGCGACGCCACCGGCCACCGCCGCCAGCGGCGTCATGCGCCGCCATAAGCCGAGCAGCACCGGAATCACGATCGCTGCGCAGAGCAGATCGGCGATCAAAAATAGCCGCAACACAGAGAGCCCCTGCAGGGCAACCACGACGACCGGCACCATCAGCGCCACCGTGCCCCACCGCGCCGCCGCCAGCGACCACTGGCGTTGGCGGCTATTGCCCGCCGCTAATGAGGCGATGCCGTTTTGCAGGGTATCGACACTCGACGCCACCAACGTGACCGCCAGGATCAATGCCGGCAGCGCCAGCCAGCTGGGCGCCTCGCTTAACAGCGCAAAAAAGGGAATCGGCGGCTCTCCCAGGGCAACACCGCTCATCGCGGCGAGCATCCCAAGCCCCCCAATGAGCATCACCACCAGCACCGTCGCACCGCCGCCAAGCCAGGCGCCGCGCCCCAGGCTTTGGTTATTTTCAGCAGCCCATACCCGCTGCCAATAGCCTTGGTGAAACAAGTTTGCCGCGGTCACCGCAATCACCAGAGTCAGCGCCACGCTCAAGGCACTCCCTATTGGGGCGCTTGGCATCGTGGCGGTTTGCGGCAATTCAGGCAACGCCGTGAGCGCAACGCCGCCCACGATCAACAACAGCGCGATTAACAACCACGCTTGCCAGCGATCGGTGGCCAGGCTCGCCCGCAGGCCACCCACGGCGGTATAAGCCAACGTTGTTAAGGCCACGCCCAAGATCACCAGCGCCGGCGGCACGTCGGATAGAAGCGAGGTAATCGCGCCGATAGCGGTTAACTCGGCGGCGAGAAAGCACGCCATATAGGCCACCGACACCAACGACACCCAGCGCCGCACGCCGCGCCCATAACAGGCCTCGGCAAACTCGGCAATACTGCGCCCCTGCGGCAACGCCTGGCGGATTTTGGGGCCGTAAAGGCCCAGTACGATAAACGGCAGCGCCGAGCCAATCGCGTAGCCGGCAAGGGCTACCGGACCGACAAAGGCGCCGATTTCCGGCGGCGCAAACAAAATCCACGCGCCCATTCCCGAGGCCAAAAACGAAAGCCCTAACGTTCCCGCCGATTGGGAATTGCGCGCGGTGACGTAGTCATCTAGCAAGCCGTCAGCGCGGCGTGCGCGCAGGCCAAGGTAAGCAAAACAGAAAAGCGCCGCGGCTAGCGCCGCAGTGGTTAGGTAAGGCATGTCGCACTTCCTCCGCCGGTACGAACCGGATCAGGTTCCAGGGTCAGCACGAATGTGTGCGCTCTCAGCCCAATGGGCTCCCCTGGCGACAGTGAATTGAATTGTGATTGCGGTCATCCGCGTTGCGCATGGTTACGCAATTCGCCTGAGCAGTAAAGCCGAAGTACCGGCGTTATTTTTCCCGTGGCACACGCCCCATCAGGTAAAACTCTTCGTTGGGCGGCGTACCGGTAAGGGTGACGAGTCGATTCGATAGGCCGAAAAACGCCGTAATGGCGCCAATATCCCAGATGTCTTCGCGGGTAAAACCCACATTCGTCAGCCGCTCTTCCCACGCATCGGTTAACTCGCCGACCTCCACGCCACAATGCATGGCAAAATCGAGCATCACGCGGTGGCGCTCGTTAATCGGCGCGGTGCGATGGTTCACGGCTACCTGATCGGCAAGCTCTGGGTTTTTACTGTAGATACGCACCAACGCACCATGAGCGACGACGCAATAAAGGCAACGATTGCGCGCGCTGGTCGCCACCACAATCATCTCTTTTTCCGCCTTGGTTAAGGTATCCGACTCACGCTCCATTAACGCATCGTGATACGCAAAGAAGGCGCGAAACTCGGCCGGTCGATGCGCCAGCATCAAAAACACATTGGGCACAAAACCGGCTTTTTCCTGCACAGCCAGTATGGTGTCGCGAATGTCTTCGGGCAGTGCTTCCAGCGATTCCGGAACGCTAAAACGGCTAATAGGTGACGTCATAAAGACTCCTTTTATTGTTGTGAAATACGGTTGTGAAATATCGGTGTTAAATTAACGCATTACAGGCATGACGTTAACGTAGCGCGTTAGAGAGTGACGTTCACGCATGAAAGTCAAGACAAACACGCCATTCAGTTGCTTAGCTCTTTTAATCTATCGCGAGTCTCGCCATACTGAGGTAAGTTTTGTATTCGTCATACATCGACTCTTAATCTGCTACAAAGGCGCTAACCTGCGCCAACGTGAGTTTATAGGGAAGCCTCATGCGCTATACCGAAGCGAAGGAACATACCCCCGGGCGTCTTCACGAACTATTTGCCGACCCCTACCACGCATTTGACAACGACAGCCACGAACGGCAGCTGCATATCCGTGTAATGCTCTATCTGTTGGCCATTCGCCCCATACACCGCGAACTATTTACGCTGCGCGTAATTCACGGCTGGGAAAACGGTGGCTGTGAACCTGCCGACCTTAAATTCGCGGAATACCCGCTCAGCGACATCAACGATTTACGTCAAGCGGCAGACGAATTTTCCGCCGCGATGAAAAACAACACAGCGTTTCCCGAAACAGCGGGCTCACTTCTGGCCAAGCCTTTGAACGACGCGATGGCCGATGCCAAAGCTGACGGCCAACCGCTGGACGATGAAACCAAAGCACGCCCGGCACGCTGGCCTTCTTTTGAAGGCGGCCTTGCGCTTTATACCCAGTTTAAGATGTATCACCGTCTCGTATACGGTGAAGATGATGCCTACCGGAGTAGCCAGTGCCGCACCTCCCAAGGCACGCGTGAAATTCACGAATTTCACCTCGAAGAGGGAGAATTCGCCTTTTTGACGCCGCCTGGGCGCCACTTCGCCACGGAAAAAACGCTTTTAATACTGCACGAAAGCCAACTCGAACCGTTGAAGCGCCTGCTGATAGAAAGCGCGCCGTTGTTTGAGCTCGCTTAACGTCGGCACTGCATAGTGCGCCACACATCCAACACCACATATTCAACACCACGCATTCAACAAAGCCCCGCCTTGCGGGGCTTTGTTGTTTGTTTACCATTGTTTATTCGACGTGGTTTATACAACGTGATTTATACAATGTGGTTTATGCAAAAGTTTATGCACAAAGCGATTAGCCCAGTGAAATTGTGCTGTTAATGCCGCTAGAGACGTTTTCCGGTTCAAACCAGCGTGCCGTGACGGTTTTCGTTTGCGTCCAAAAGGCAATGGCTTGCTTGCCGTTGGGGCCAAGATCACCAAGCTTAGAGCCGCGCGAACCGGTAAAGCTAAAGTAGGCGACCGGCACTGGAATCGGTACGTTGATACCAATCTGGCCTACGTCGATATCGGTTTCGAAGCGACGCGCCACCCAACCGGAGTTGGTAAAGATTGAGGTGCCGTTGCCGTTCGGGTTCGCGTTAATGAACTCAATCGCCTCATCCAACGTTTCCACGTTAACCACGCAGAGCACCGGGCCGAAAATTTCTTCGCGGTAAATTGTCATATCGGCGTTAACGTCGGCAAAAAGCGTTGGCCCCACAAAGTTACCTTCTGGGTAGCCGTCAACCGTGCAACCGCGACCATCCACCATTAACTTGGCACCCTCTTTTTCGCCCGCGGCAATCAACCGCTCAACGCGCTCTTTGGCCTGCGGCGATACCAGCGGTCCCAAGTCAGCGTCACGCTGAGTGCCAGGGCCAACTTTCATACCGCGAGCCCCTTCGACGATATCATCCAGCCACTCGCGCGCATCGCCCACCAAGACAACGACGGAGTTAGCCATGCAACGCTGACCGGCAGCGCCAAAGGCTGACCCAAGCAGGTTATTGATGGCCTGGCTGCGGTTAGCATCCGGCATTACGACACAGTGGTTTTTAGCCCCCATCATCGACTGCATGCGCTTACCCGCCGCGGCGGAGCGGTTATACAGTAGCGAACCCACGTGGGTGGAACCGATAAACGAAAGCGCCTTGATGTCTTGATGATCCGCGATCTGGTTAGCCACATCCGGCCCGCCGTGGACCACGTTCAGCACGCCCGCAGGCACGCCCGCTTCGTGGGCCAGCTCAACCAAACGCATGGTGGAGCTTGGGTCTTGCTCAGACGGCTTGAGAACGAAGGTATTACCGGTGGCAATGGCCAGCGGGAACATAAAACAGGGCAACATGATCGGGAAGTTAAACGCGGTGATACCCGCCCCGACGCCTAGCGGCTGATGCATGCTATAAACGTCGACTTCATTGCCGGCGTTTTCCGCAAGCTCACCCAGCTGTAGCGAGGTAATGGAGCAAGCGTGCTCAACCACTTCCAGCCCGCGGCCCACTTCGCCTTCTGCATCCGGTAGGGTTTTGCCGTGCTCTTCGGTAATCAGTGCGGCAAGCTCGGCGGTGTTGTCGCGGATCAGCGCCTGTAGCTTGAGCATAATGCGCATGCGCTTACCCAGAGGCACTTTGCGCCACTCTTTAAACGCCTTTTTACCGCTTTCCACCGCACGTTCAACTTCCTCGGCGGTACAAAACGGGACCCGCGCCACAACTTCTTGTGTCGCGGGGTTGA
Organism: Vreelandella vilamensis; assembly: GCF_031451755.1. Classification (NCBI taxonomy): domain Bacteria; kingdom Pseudomonadati; phylum Pseudomonadota; class Gammaproteobacteria; order Oceanospirillales; family Halomonadaceae; genus Vreelandella; species Vreelandella vilamensis. The sequence continues at coordinate 21,115 of NZ_JARWAN010000002.1, forward strand.
CCACGTCATGCCAGTCTTGGCTTTGCGATATGACCGGCTTGCCATCGATATACATGGGGATTTCGCGAATGGACATGCAGTTTCTCCTGTTGTCTTTATGTTTGTTGGGAATCAGTGTTTGTTAGGAATCAATGTTTGTTGTAGATAAAGGATATAGCAGTAAGTTGACGTAAGCGTCAACGGGCGTTATGCGAGTAAACAAGATTCTCAAGGTGGGGTCAATGCCCCTTCCGCCTTGCGCTGTATTTAAGCTCTCAGGCGCCCCTAGCGGTTAATGAGCCCTTCTGTTAACCAGGGCTGCCAAGCTAGCATCACCAGTGTGATTAACGTTGCCAACAGAAATGGCAGCAACGCGCGAAAGATTTTCAGCGGTGGCGCGCCGGTCATCGACGATGCCACGAAAAGCCCGGCGCCGACAGGCGGCGTGAGTAGCCCCATCACCAGCGTCAAACACACCACCACACCAAACTGATACGCGCTAATATCAAACTGATTTTGCGCAATTGGCAGCACGATCGGGACCACCAGAATAAGCGCGGCGATGCCGTCGATCACCATCCCAACCAGCAACAACACGCCGATCAACAGCAGTAAGAATATAAACGGGTCGGTGGTCAGCGCAGCAATCCAGGCGGCCGCCATTTGCGGCAACTGCTCATATACGACCACCCAACCAAACACTCCCGCCGCCGCGATAAGCATGATCACCAGCCCCGCATTCACCGCCGTGCGGCGCAGCACTTGGGGCAGTCGCCCCAGATCAAGATCACGGTAAACAAAGCGGCCGATGAAAAGCGCAGCAAAGGAGGCAAGCGCTGCTGACTCGGTAGGGGTAGCGATACCGAGCAAAATACCGCCAATAATAATCACCGGAATCGAGAGCGCCGGCAATCCCCAGGCAAAATCGGAAAGCGCCTGTTGGCGGCTAGGCCACTGCCCGCGCGGGTACTGCTGCAAAAGCCCCACCACCGCAATCACAATAAAAAAGGCCAAGCCTAATAACAGCCCCGGCAACAGCCCGGCGATAAACATCTCGGCAATAGGTACCTGTGCGATCACGCCAAACAGCACAAAGAGCATCGACGGTGGGATAATCGGTGAGAGCAAACCGCCCGCCGCGGTAATCGCCGCGCTGTAGGATTTATCGTAACCTTCGCGCTCCATCGCCGGCACCATCGCGCGCGACATAATCGCAATTTGCGAAGCCGCCGAGCCGATTATCGCCGCCATCATCATATTGGCGACCAAGTTGATATATGCCAAGCCACCGCGAAAGCCACCGACAAAAATTCTTGCTAGCGCAATTAGCCGTCGCGTTAAACCGCCTTCGTTCATCAGCTCACCGGCAAGCATAAAAAGCGGTATCGCCAGCAAGCCGTAACTTTCAATCGCACTGAAGAGCTGCTGCGGGTAGGACGCAAAAAGCACCGTGTTGCCAGAGGCATAGATGTACCACATCGCCGTCATCGCCAGCACCAAGGCAATCGGTACGGCGCCCAAGAGCAAAAGCGCGAATACCATCACGGTCATGGTAGTGTCTCCGCGCCGGGCCCTTCGGTCGGGTCTCGCCACTGCCAAAGGCCTTGAACAAAATTCGCTATACTATGCAGGGTTAACGACAGCGCAAACCACGGCACGATAAGCCAAAACCAAAATTTTTTGATGCCCAAGGTGGAGGTATTCTCGGCGTAGATGAAATTAAATGTTTCGCCCTGAAACGCCTGGGTATCAAAGCCAAGCCGAGCAAGCGTCAGAGGCTGGTACCACTGCCAACAGAGCCCTACCATCGCAAGCGCAAACAGTAACACCATGCCATCTACCCAGAGCATGATGAGCTTACGTCCCGTTTGCGACAACGCCTCAGGCAACAGCGTCACCGCGATGCCTTGGCGGCGCTTTAATACCGCGCTGGCGATCAAAAACGTCATCCAAATCATGGCGTAGATTGATAGCTCGCTGATCCAATAAAGCGGACTCCCCACGACACGAAAGGCGATATTGGTAAGAATGAGGCACGTCACCACCGCCGCCAACGCGGCGGCGGTCATTTCTTCAACACGGGCAAGCGCGGTGGATAAACGCTGAAGCATCACTGATCCCGTAAGCTCTCGGCCTCCTCGCGCAGGGTATCTAGCATTGGGGCCTTGGGCGCCCAGATCGCTTCCCACTCGGCAATCGCCTCGCTAAAGAACTCGGCATCGGCTTCGACGATATTGATATCCAGCGCGCGAATTTGCTCTTCTTGGGCAGCATCCTTCGCTTCAAACCCCGAGAGCACGTTTTCCAAATGCTCGGACATGGTGGACTCGATCAACGCGCGATCCTCAGCGGAAAGCTCACGCCATACCCGCCCGGAGACGACGCCCACCATGGGGAACATCATGTGGTTGGAAATAAGTAAATTCTCGGCCTGCTCGTAGAATTTCAGAATCAGAATCGAGTCGAAATCCATGTCGATGGCGTCCACCTGGCCGTTGGCTAGCGCATCATAGACTTCCAACAGCGGCATGGGCGCTGGTGCCGCCCCGGTAGCGGTGTAGAAATCGCGAATCGGCTCGAAGGGGGTAATCCGCAGCCGCAGGCCCTGCATATCCTCGGCAGAGGTAATCGGGTCGCGGCTCAAGACCTGACGCATCCCCACCATGCCGTAGCCAACCCCCACCAAGCCCACGCCTTGGGGCATTAAGTCCAAAAGCTCTCCTGCGGCATCGGAGCGCAAAAGGCTTGCCGCATGGTTCACGTCATCGACCAGATAAGGCGCATAAAGCGCCCCAAAATCGGGAATCCGGTTGGAAATTTCGGCAATGGTCAAAAATGCCATGTCCAACGCACCGGTTTGCAGCTGCTGGACCATTTGCGCTTCGTTGCCCAGCTGCTGCGCCGGGAAAACCGACACGCTATGCTCGCCGTCCGAGCGTGCTTGCAAGGTTTCAGCGAACGCTTCGGCTTCGGTTGACCACAAATGTGACGGCGGCGTAATCAAGCCCAGACGAAAATCACGCGCCTGCGCCGACAGCGAAGAGAGCGCGAAGGCAGTAACCGCCACTGTCAGCGTTAACGTTTTGCGTTGATTCATGGTAATTTCCTGTTAAACAAGCAAGTCCAGTAAAAAAGTCCGGCAAGACAGCGCATCTCAAAAGCGCAACCGACGCTTTTGAGATGCGTTTGATAGGGTAGTCGTTAAAGCCCTTTACGTTACCGCTTTCGAGAATACCCCAGTGGCAACGTTGATGGCACCCGCTTAAACTAACGACGTAGAAGCTGAACCGGCTGAATGGATACGTGAGGAGCTTTGGATGAGTGAACAAATTTCATCGGTGATCGTGGCCGTCGACGGTTCCAACGAGGCCAATATCGCAACGCGCCACGCAGCGCTGCTTGCGAACCTCTACCACGCCACCTTACAGCTCGTTAACGTATTACCTTTATACCCCGCCGAGCTGAGCGACTTGCCTGCCAACCGCTATAATGCAGAGGACTTTGATCACGAACAGCAAGACGCCAAAGCCAATACCGCTTTTGCCGAGGCTCGCCGCGTGCTCAACGACCTTTCTTTTGTCTCGGACCTAACGGTTGAAGAAGTACGCCTGCACGACACAAGCTTTGTGCGCCAACCCGAGCGCGCCATTGTCGAACACGCATGCCAGCATAAAAAATCTCAGCTGGTAATGGGCGCTCGGCATTTAAGCGAAATTGGCAAATGGGTCAAAGGCAGTGTCAGCAACGCCGTGATTCACCACGCCAAAGGCCCCGTGACCATCTTGCACGCCGACGCCCATATGACCGAGATGGCCTCTATTGGGCGTATCCTGCTACCCACAGACGGTTCCAAAACCAGCGTTCTCGCTGCGCGCCTAGCAGGCGATTTAGCCCGCAGCGGCAATATCCCCGTCGAGATTATTTATTGCCAGCCCTCCGGCGAGGTACCACCGCTGGATAACGGCGAGCAAGAGGCGCAACGGGTGTTAACCGATACCCGCGACGCACTGGGAGATGTGCCGGCGGGCATCCACGATACCGTATTACACGCTGAGCGCTACGGTGAAGCCATCGTCGAGCAAGCGCATAAGTGCGACAACAGCCCCGTTATCGTGATGGGTCGACGCGGACTGGGTCACTGGCGGGAGTCACTACTGGGCAGTGTAAGCCAAAAAGTCATTGAGCTTGCCCCCTGCCCAGTCACCGTCGTGGTATAGCCTAAGGTCTAGGCATTTGAGGTTTCATAGGCGTCTTTCAGACGGTAGAACTCAGCAACAATGGCTTCCATTGCCTCGGCGTCGTAGTCACACAGGCCGCTGACCACGAGCTTTTTCGAGCCGACACCGACCGCTTTTCCATTGGATTGAATGGAGAACTCCAGCAGTGCGTCGGCGCGCTTGCCCAGCACCTCAAGCGAGGAACTCATCAACGCCAAACCGGGTAGCAAGCCATCGAGCTGCTCCAAGGTAAATCCCATGCTGTCGTAAATCACCAGCGGGCGCTTGGGGTTAAACATTACCCCCTGCTCCTCCATCAGCGGCTTTAAATAGTGCGGGAAGTTTTTACCCGAAAACGCCACGTAGCAGCGCACAAACGCATCAACCGCAGCGGCTTCGTGAGTAGTGGCGCCGCTGCGTGTTGCTTGCAAGAAGCACTTACCGCCCTCATCGCAGACGTGGATCGTGCCGTCATCCGCCTCATGAAAACGCAGAGGCGTATCCGCGCCCACCATGCTCAAAAAACGAAACTCCATCGTTTGCGATAGCCCAAAGCGTTCGAGCACAAGCGCAAACAGCAGGTCGCCGGGCACGCAAAAGCGGCGTGCATCCGGGTTATGAATGGGATTGTAATCACCGGCAACGCCTTTGGCGAAGCGGCTGGCCTGCTCGGCGGAGATCACCACGTATTCTCCGCGCTGCGCATAAAAATCCTTGAACATGGCGTTTGCTGCCTGCCTAGCGTTAAAGTTAATTGTCCATCATAAACAACGTCGCGCATCATGCCACAAAACCGCGGTTAACAGGAGTCGTCTTTTAGAGCGCATCTATGTCAATCAAAACACCGCCAATCAAAACATCGCCAACCCCGGCATCAGAAAAAGAAACCACCCAAATCACTGCCAAAAGACGTTTACCCCGATGGTTAGCGATAACACTGGCACTTGCCCTTGGCTTCGTGGCGCTATGGTTGGCAGGCAGCTACTGGCTGCTTAACAGTCAGTGGTTGCCTAACCGCATTTCGCAAATTGACGGTGTGGAGGTGCGCTGGAGCCAAGGCAGTAGCCACCATCCCGGTCGCTGGGAGGTCGAAGGACTGAGGCTAAGCCGCGATGACGGCACACTGGCGCTTGCCGTTGAAGCAGAACAGGCAACCCTTGAACTCTCATTATTAGCGCTGCTGCGCGGTGAGCTGCACATTGCCACCCTAGAAGCGAACGGCATTCGCAAACTGCAGCTAGGCGATATTAGCCTGCAGGGCGACGGGCGCTTCAGCATTCGCCAAACGACTCTTAGCCGTGACACCCTGACCATTCCCCACGCTGAATTAGACTTAACCCAGGGGCACGTGTTGCGTGAAAGCGACAACGCCATATTGGCACGCGATATTCATCTCATCGCCAGCGCCACGCTGGATACAGTGGCGCCGACGACCGCCGACGGCACCCTCAACCCCGATCTTGCGGCAGCGCTCTCCGCCAATACCGAACTAAGCGCCCACGCCGATGCCTGGGACGTGTTCATGACCTATCTTGAGGCGCTACCTTGGCTTGCCATCAGCGGTCGTGGCGCGCTTGGGGGCACGCTCTCGCTAACGCACGGTCAGCTCGACGCAGGCAGCCAACTTACCTTAAATGCCCCAGCGCTGACACTTAACGTCGACGAAGCGGCCCTGAGCCCCGTCAATGATGCCGGCGAGACGACACCCTGGGCTTATCCCGAGCGCCGGCCAACGGTTCATACCGCCCAGGGCGACGGCACCATCACCCTAGCAGTTGCCGACGATTTGCCGGAAACGCTCACGTTAAGCGCGAGGCTCAATGGCGTCACGGTTCATCAACGCCTGGACGAAGCACCCTATGCCACCGATACCCAGCTACGACTCACCACCTCGCTAGACAACCGCCGCCTTGACCGTTTACAAGCGCCCGAGCAGGCCGCACTGCATTGGCAGGACGCCACCCTGCCGGATATCGCGGTATTGCAGCCCTATCTCGCCCCCTTCTTACCCGACCCCTCGCCACTGCGGTTGGTGAGCGGGCAGGCTCAAAGCCACGGCCAGTTAACGCTGAACCCGACGTCGTTAAACGGCAACATGGCGCTCGCGGGGAACCGCTGGATCACCGACTGGCACGCAGGCGAGCATATCCACCGCTTAACCAGCGATATGCAGCTTGATCTCGCCATCCGTGACGCAGCACTCGATGGCAGCCAGTTAGACTTAAGCGGCAGCCAGCTGCGCTGGCAGATAGCGGACGCCACCCAACAAGAACGTCTGACGAGCACTCTGACGCTGCACGAGGGACGTTTTCAGCGCGAGAATGATAAGCCACGGGGGCAATTTTCCCTATCGGGTCGCGTCGAGCGTCTTGGTTTTCTTAACGCCTTTTTGCCCAGCGCTCACGGGCTTGCGATAAGCGGGGAGGGCCAGCTTTTCGCACAAGGAGGTTTTCACGATAGCCAACTTACCGTGCCGACACGTCTTCGAATCGACGCTCATCCGCTAAGCGTCAATTTTTTGGACTACCAAGCCAGCGGGCGAGGTGAACTTACCGCTCAGTTGGATAGCGACGAGCAAGCCCAGCTGACCCTTGGCATTCCACGTTTTTCGCTTAAACGCCAAGACGATGAGCGCCCCCATGTTGAAGGTCGCCACCTCGCCCTTACCACCCGCACGGATGCCTTTAGCGCCGCCATGGATGACCCTCAGCCGGAGCATTTCATTACCCGGGTTAGCTTGCCGATTATCGATGTGCCAGATATTACCCGTTACAACGCCTACTTTCCCGAAGGGGTTGGCATTGCGCTTTTAGATGGTCAGGCAAGCCTCGAAAGCGAGCTAACACTGCGCGGGTTACAAGGCCAAGGAGACATCACCCTGCGCGCCTTTGGCGCGGAGCTTTCGCTACTGGAACAACGGCTGCGGGGCGATGTACACATGCACTTAACCTTAAGCGAAGGCGATATCGACACCATGCGCTTTGTCGCCAACGACTCCTTCCTGCGCCTGGAAAACGTCTCCCGCTTAAGCGAAGAAGGCCAACAAGACGCTGGCTGGTGGGCGCAGCTCGACATGAGCGACGCGACATTGACGTGGGACACCCCCATTGACCTTAGTGCACACTTGGCGCTTCAGCTGCGCGATAGCGGCCTACTCGCGCGACTGTTTCTTGCCCGCGCCAGAGAAAACGACTGGCTTGGGCGTATGCTCAGCGTGCGCAATATAACGGGCGATGCCCAGCTGCGTTTAACCGGCAACCAACTTGAGCTGAGCGATCTAACGCTCGGCGGTGGCCCGCTTTTAATGCTCGCTGACCTGACACTAGCGAATCAACGCGCCAATGGGGCGCTTTATGCCCGTTTAGGGCGTTGGGGACTAGGCGTTGCGTTAGACGACAGCGAACCCACGCTACACGTACTCCAACCACGACGTTGGTTCGACCGATGGCGGCAACAGCGCTGACAAACCAGCCGCTGCCCCTTAGTCCTTTTAGGTTCAGCGGCTGGGTTTCTACCCGTCGTGTTTAGCGCTGATCGTTTTTTTCAGACTCTGTCTCTGTTTCTTCGGCTACTGAATCTTCTTCAACGACAGGGTCGGGGTCCAAATCCAGAGGCTCACCGGCTTCATCCACCAACTGATTATCATAGGCTGCCTGAAGGCCAGTTTCGTCCGGTTCAGGCTCTACCCATGGTGCTGGCATTTCTTCCGTTTCGGTTTCTGTCCAATCAGCCCAGTAATCAATATGCCCAGGATACGCCGGCGACACAATCGCGATGACAATGCCGATTGTCGCAAAGATGGAAAATGCATCCGCATAGCCAATGCTTTCCACCAGCACCCCAATCACCGGGGAACCTACCGCCTGCCCCAGTGCGATGGCGATAAAGGGCAACACCGGCCCAACCGATAACCGACCGGGCAAGAGACGGATACCGGTCATTAGGTACAGCCCACTCAGGCTCATATAGGCAAGACCGAACACCAACGCCGAAAACATCGCCAATACCAGCCGGTCTGGGCTTGCGGCCAACAGCACCAGGCTTGACGACAGTAGCATCAGCATCAAGGCCTGCGTGATAGGGGGATTGTTACGGTCAGCCAGGTCACTCACAACGGCACCGCCTAAGCCGGCAAGGCCAACGGCAAACCATAACCAACCGGTCTGATTTGCCGGTAACGCACCCAATGTCACCGCTAGGTCTGGGGCAAATACCCAATACGCCGACGACACAAAGCCCATGGCAAAAGCGAACAACGAGAGACGAATCAGGCGCGACCACTGCAACCGGGTGATGGGCGGCGGCGGTGCTGCATTCGAGGGAATGACTCGCGATACTGAGGGGATAAAAAACCAGGCGGCAATAGCACCCAAGCCTGCCAACACGGCAAACATGCTATAGGTTAATCGCCAAGCATCCGCCAAAAAAACAACCGTGGGTACTGCGACGATGACACCAATGCTAGTGCCTGCATTCAGGATCGAACTGACGCGCCCATGCATAGAGCGACTTACCAACACCTGCATGGCAGCCGTTAAGGCCGGCATCATAAAGCCGGTGCAGATACCGCAGATAAAAACGCCGGCACCCAGCATGTAAACATCTGCAGATTGGCTGATCATCCCCATGCCACCCGCACCGGCAACGCTTGAAAGCACGGCAAGGTTGCGCGCCCCGAGGCGGTCGGCCGCCATCGGCGCCACCAAAGAAGCCAGGACAAAACTGATAAAGGGCAGCGCCCCGATAGTACCGACTAGGTTCGCTGATAGCGTCAACTCCGCACTGATAGAGGGCACAAAGAGGCCAAACGCAAAGCGCGCCAAGCCATAACTGATGGCCACCAGCGCTGCACCGAATAACGCAAACCTCATGTTCGACAACGCCCTCATACCCAGGTACTCCTTGCGATGGTGATAAAATGGCATTCTCTCAACGACATCCGCTATGAGCAACGCGCGGAACTCAAGGGTCGCAGGTTGAATGGTTTGCCTCTAACGATAGCTCATCTCTAACGATAGCTTACCTCTCACTCTAGCTTACCTCTAACCATGACGTTTACTCCTACTCGCTGGCAAAGTAACGCGTCGCTGGCAAAGCAACGCGAGTCTTACGCGGTGGTATCACGCTGAAACGGATAAACAGACCCGATCTTTAACAGTTGGGTGAGTTCATCCAGTGCGGTGAGCGACTCTTCCGCGAGTTGCGGGTCTTTGAGGTCGTCGACAGCCAACCGGTCGCGATAATGGCGATTCACCCAAGCGGTTAAGTCATCATAAAGCGCATTGGTGAGCAGCACGCGGCCGGTAAGTGCTTCGCGTTCGGCTTCTGTGAGCACCACGCGCAGGCGCAGGCAAGCGGGGCCGCCGCCATTGCGCATGCTTTGCTTAACGTCTTTAACAATCACCTCACTGATCGGGTTATGGCCCGCCAGGAGGTGGTCTTGAATGGTGCGCCATACTGTTTCATCTGCCTGGCATTCGCCGGGCACGACCAGCGACATGGTGCCGTCCGGGTTGGAGAGCAGCTGCGAATTAAACAAATACGATGCCACTGCGTCTTCCAGGCTCACCGCTTCCTTGGGTACGCGTACGGGAATCAGCGGCGTGGCCATCTTGGCGCGCAACTCATCCAACGTGCGCCCTTCATCTAAGAATGCCATTTCGTGGTAAAGCAGCACGGGGCCGTTACCCACGGCAATGACATCGTTGTGGAAGACGCCCGCATCAATAGCATCCGGGTGCTGCTGAGCAAACACCGTTTGCGCCTCAGATAGCCCGTGTTGGCGGGCCACGGCTTGACTGGCTTCCAGCGTTTGCCTGGCAGGATAGCGTTTGGGCTCACGCTCGCCACCGAACGCTTGGCGACCATACACAAACAGATGCACGCCGGGCTCGCCAGGCTCACTGCACAGACGGGTGTGGTTGGCCGCACCTTCATCGGAAAACGCCGGCGTGGCTGGCAGCACCGAATGATGGGCGAAGTGCTGACCGTCGCAAAATATGGCACGCAGCACGCGAGCGGTTGTGGGCGACTCCAAGTAACGATGAAAACTCGATTGCAGGTTCGCAGGCGTGAAGTGCACCCGACCATCCGGCGCATCCACGCTGGGGGTAATGGTAGCGGCATTGGCGGTCCACATGCTGGACGCTGAACAGACCGCTCGCAGCAGCTGCGGGGCATCCTTGGCCGCGCGCGCTAACACCTCACCATGACTGCCGCCAAAACCTAACGCGCGCAACGCGTGAATATCCGGGCGCTGTTGAGGTGGCAGCACGCCTTGAGCGTAGCCCGCGTCCATCAGCGACTTCATTTTTAAAAGCCCCTGCAACGCGCCCTCTTTGGGGTTAGAAACCAAACCACCGTGGCTCATGGACGCGACGTTGCCCACCGCCAGCCCCGAGTAGTTATGGGTCGGGCCGACCAGCCCGTCGAAATTGACTTCACAGGCGTTGACGATATCAGCGACACTCACAAGCTCACTCCTGGCGGCAGAGTATCGGGCATTTCCAGCGCTTGGGCTTCCATGGAGGCGACCGGGTAGGCGCAGTAATCCGCCGCATAGTAGGCGCTGGGGCGGTGATTGCCACTATCGCCCACACCACCGAAGGGAGCATCCCCCGACGCGCCAGTGGTCTGGCGATTCCAGTTCACAATGCCCGCACGAATGCGCAGTAAAAAGTCGTCCCAATCGGCTTGCTCTCCGCCAATCAACCCGGCGGAAAGCCCATAACGCGTATTATTGGCAAGCGTTAACGCTTCGTCCCAATCGCGATAACGGTGAATTTTCAGCAGCGGACCAAAATGCTCCTCATCGGGAACGTCTAAGCCAGTCACGTCGATCAACGCGGGGCTTAGCAGACTGGTGTTGTCTTGCAAACGCTGCATACGGTTGATCACCGTAGCGCCCATCGCTTCCAGCTCCTCCTGAGCCTTGAGCAAGCCATCGGCGGCGGCCACGCTGACTAGGCCTGAATAAAACGGCGCGGGGTCTTGTTCAAACGGCTCGGCCACGTGTAGCTTGGCGATAGCGTCAGACAACGCGTCGATCAGCCTGTCTCCGACGTCGCCCTGGGGCACCATTAAACGCCGCGCGCAGGTGCAGCGCTGGCCGCCAGAAAGAAACGCCGATTGCAGAATCGCCAGCACCGCGGCCCGCTCATCTTCCACGTCTTTCACCACCAGCGGGTTGTTGCCGCCCAGCTCCAGCGCCAGGATTTTATCCAGCTGCCCGGCAAACTGTTGGTGCAGCATGCCGCCGACTTTGGCGCTGCCGGTAAACAGCAGACCATCAATATCGGGGTTGCCTGCCAATGCCTGGCCGACCGCCACACCGCCCTGCACCAGGTTAATCACCCCAGCCGGCAGCCCGGCCTCAAGCCAACACTGCAGGGTTAAATCAGCGGTGAGTGGGGTTTGATCGCTGGGTTTAAACACCACGCAGTTACCCGCCAACAGTGCGGGCACGATATGGCCGTTGGGCAGGTGGCCGGGGAAGTTATAAGGGCCGAATACCGCCATCACACCGTGGGGGCGGTGGCGAAGCACGGCTTTTGCGCCGTCGACGGCTTTCTCGCGTTCGCCGGTACGCTCATGGTAGGCCTTAAGCGAAAGCGCCACCTTGCCAATCATCGCCCCCACTTCGGTACGCGTCTCCCAAAGCGGCTTGCCCGTTTCACTGGCAATCGCCACAGCCAGGTCCTCACGGTGCGTTTTTAATGTCTCAACGAAGCGCTCCACCAGCGCTTGGCGCTCGGCAAAGGTCGTGCGCGCCCAGCCGGGGAAAGCGCTTCGCGCGGCGTCTACCGCACCGGCTACCTGCTCGCTTGATGCCGAACCACCTTGCCAGAGCAGCGCGCCGGCGACAGGGTTGTGCTTAGTCAACGCTTCTGCCGCACCTGCTACCCAGGCGCCGTTGATCAGTTGCTGCTGTTGGGCGTGCATAAAAAACTCTCCTGTAATCGTCGCCTAGGTTTCGAGTAGCCGCAGGGTATCGCCGGTAGCAACGCCCAGGCGCTGCGCTTCTTGTTCGCTAAGCACAATAGTGTGGTCGTTGCTAGGCGCGCGCCCTACCCAGCTAGCGGTAAAAGTGAGCATATTGGTCGTCGCAGCCAACCAACGGCTGACGCTCTCCTGCGCTGCGTTTTGAGACACCGCCACCGTGTAAAGCCGTGAGTTACGAATCGCGCGGACGTCATCAATGTAGGCTTCCACCGTGGGGCCGCCATCAAAAATATCGATATACCCTTCCCAGCGTAGCCCCTCTTTTTTGAGCATTTCTAGTGCTGGGCGTGTATGGCGGTGGACCTGGCCGATGCAAGCGCGCGCCGGCTCGCTCATAAAGGTGGTATAGATGGGAAACTTGGGCATTAGCTCGCCGATAAAGCTTTTCTGCCCCAAGCCGGTTAAGCGATCAGCCTCGTTGAAATCCATGGGAAAGAAATGCTTGCCCAAGCTTTCCCAGAATGGGCTTTTGTTATCGTCGTCGAACACGCCGCGCATTTCCGCCAGCACTTTATCTGGAAACTGGTCACGAAACTGCGCGATAAAAAGCCAGCGGGCTTTCGACAGCAGCGCGCCATTGCGCAACTGCTTGTTGGCCTCACCGCGATACTCCGCGCGCAAAAACAGCGAACACACTTCGGCATCGCCGGTATGATCGGAGCTTAAAAACAGCGTATCGAGGGTACGGTGCAAATCTAACTGTGTAGAAGAGTGTGCCAGGGTACCGAGCCGGTAGTTGTAGAATGGCACCTCGCGGCCGACCTGGCCTTCAATCGCACAGCAGCCGGCGAGCTCGCCATTGTCTTCGTCTTCCAGCACGAAAAAATACAGCCGGTCGTCTTTCGCGGTGCGCTCCTCGAACGCGCGGGCGGCAGTTTCAATCTTACTTGCCAAAAATTCGCGATTATCCGGCAGCGAGGTAAAGCCCACACCGGTCTGCTGTGCCAGCACCTGCAGCCCCTCTAGGTCGTCGCGGGCAATGGGGCGAAGACGCATTACACTCCTCCTTCATTGAGCACAGCACTTTCATTGAACACAGCACCGCCATCGAACGTAGCGTCGTCACTTGGCAGCGTTAACGGTGTGGCGAGCACCGCGCAACGGTCTCCCACCCCAAGCTGCTCGGCATGTGAAGTTGACAACATCAGCTGACTGGTCGCGGAAAGTGCGTAGCGCGCGACAATACAGCGAAAATCACGGCGCTTTTGGTTGGCGATCATCGCCGGCTCAGCATCGGGCAGCGCGTGTTCGGGCACTATGCGCACCGGATGCCACGCGGCATGACAAAACGTGGCCAGCCGTTCGCATTCCACTTTCACAATCGGGCCGGCGTCAAAAATATCCACATGGCGAGAACGCACAAAGCCTTCCGCCAGCATTTCCGCTAGCGCCGCCTCATGCGCTGGATGCTCACGGCCGATCGCCGCACGCGCCTCATGCGTTAGCAGTGGCAAATACAACGGAAACTGCGGCATCACCTCGGCGATAAAGCTTTTCGAGCGCACTCCGGCGATGTGGTTGATCTCTTGAAAGGTGCGAGCGAAAAAGTGGCGCCCGACGCTCTCCCAAAACGGCGATTGCGCCTTGGCATCGAGATAACCGGGAAACGCCACGGCCAGAATGCGTGAGAAACGCTCGGGATATTGGGCGATAAACATCAGCCGCGCCCGACGTAACAGGCTTTCCGCGTCAGTGCCTTGGTAGCGCGGGTCAAGCGAGAACGCACACAGCAACGTGGCCTCGGACATCTCGTGAGACAGCGAGAGTGTTTTTACTTCACGGCGCACGTTGAGCTGCTGGGAGGCATGAATCAGCGTCTCCTGGCGGTAGGTGTAATAGGCCTCGGCTGCGCCCGCCAGGGCGCGGATAGTCGCCGTGCCCACGACACCATGAGACACCCCATCAGCCGCGATATCTTCCAACACAAAGGTATAGTGCTCGTTGCCAGACACTTCCCCCTCATGGTCAAAAGCCTGTTGAGAACGAACAATGCGCTCTTCAAGCCGTTCGCGGCTGGCGGGCAAGTTGGTCAGCCTTGGGGTGGCATTTTCCGCTAGCCGCGCTAAGGCGTCGATATCGCGCGTCTCAACGGGTCGAAACGTCAACATCTTCGGCTCCTCATCTCGTTTTTCACCCTTGTGCGACTAAGCGGGCAATCGCGCGATCAAGCCTTGCCATGCCTTCCTCAATATCCGCCTCCGGGATCACTAGCGAAGGCGCCATACGCAGCACGTTGGGGCCGGCAATCAGCGCCATCAGCCCCTCCTCGATCGCCAGCGGCAGGATATCTTTGGCGCGACCTTCGTAGGCATCCGCCATCTGCGCGCCAATCAAAAGCCCCATGCCACGCACCTCTTTAAACACACCGTATTTGCGGTTGATGGTGTCTAAATGCTCGCGAAACAGGTCGTGACGCTTTTTCACGCCGGCGAGCACTTCGGGGGTATCGATAAACTCCACCGCCGCCAACGCGACAGCCGAAGCCAGCGGGTTGCCGCCGTAAGTTGAGCCGTGGGTGCCCACCGCCAATGACTTGGCAACGTCGTCGGTCGCGAGCATTGCGCCGACCGGGAAACCGCCGCCGAGGGATTTGGCGCTGGTGAGAATATCCGGGGTAATAGCGAAATTCTTGTACGCATAAAGCTCGCCGCTGCGGCCCACGCCGGTTTGTACTTCATCAAAGATCAGTAGGGCGTTGTGTTCGTCACACAGCTCGCGTAGGCCCTGTAAGAACTCGGGCTTGGCGGGCACGATACCGCCCTCTCCCTGCATCGGTTCGACCATAATTGCGCAGGTATCGTCGCCCACGAGCCGGCGTACGCTCTCTAGGTCATTGAACTCTGCGTGCAAAATGCCGCCCGGCACTGGGCCGAAACCTTGAGAGTATTTAGGTTGACCGCCAACACTCACGGTGAAGAAGGTACGGCCGTGGAAGGATTGATAGAACGAGATGATTTTATCTTTGTGCTCACCGTGATGCTCCACCGCCCAGCGGCGCGCCAGCTTAAGCGCGGCTTCGTTGGCCTCACCGCCGGACGAGCAGAGAAAGACTTTATCGGCAAAAGTGCGCTCAACGAGCGCTTTGGCAAGCGCCAGCGCTGGCTCGTTGGTGAACACGTTGGAGAGGTGCCAGAGCGTATCGGCCTGCCTTTTGAGCGCATCAACCAAGACCGGATGGCAGTGGCCTAGCGAGTTCACCGCGATGCCGCCAGCAAAATCGATATACTCGTGCCCTGCTTGGTCCCATAGCCGGCTCCCCTCTCCACGCACCGGAATCACCTGTTGCGGGGCGTAGTTGGGCGCCATGTAGTGATCAAAATCTTGACGGCTCGGGGTGTGGCTCATGAGACGCTATCTCCACTGTGTCAAAAAAGAAAAAGTACAAGAAGCTTACTAGGTTAACCGTTTTCGGCAATGAGGCGAAAAATTATCCATGGCGCCACACGAGGCATTGCGAAAAACGTGGGACACGTAAAGTAAAACAAAGAGAAGAAACGAAATAGGCCGAGCAATGGCCCGGCCTATTGGGTTGATCAGCTAAGGTTAGTCGGCCCCGCCAAAGAACAGCAGCGCCACGACTAAAATGCCAACACCAATGATAATAAGCGGCAGTATTTTTTGCATACCCCCAGCCGGCTTTTGTGCCTCAGGCTGTTTCTCCGGCTTAGAGGCTGCATAGTTTTCGGGTTTCCGCTCGTTAGTCAAATGCTCTTTCTCTTCTTCTGGGGTCTTGCTTTCCTTGGTATCCATACGATACCTCCAGATGTCCAGATGTCGGGTTAAGCGTCATACACAATGCTCTCACAACTGGATGACATCGAACTCCACGACCGGGTTCACATCTGCCTCGTAATCGACATCGTCGCGTTCGAAGCCAAACAGCTTCAAGAACTCGTGCTTATACCCAGCATAGTCGGTAATCGCGAAGAGGTTGTCGGTGGTAACGTCCGACCATAGATCTTTGCACGCCTGCTGCACGTCATCACGCAGCTCCCAATCGTCCAAACGCACGCGGCCAACGTCATCGATGCTGGCATCATCACCGTAGAGTTTCTCATCAAACAGGCGGTTAAGCTGATCAATCGTGCCTTCGTGCAGCCCCTTCTCTTTCATAATGCGATACACCATGGCGATGTACAGCGGCATCACGGGGATCGCGGCACTTGCCTGTGTCACCACTGATTTAAGTACTGCCACGTTCGCACTACCGTCGCGCTTTTTGAGCATTGCGTCGATTTCACCAGCAGCGCGGTCAAGGTCTTCCTTGGCTTTGCCCAGTGCACCATGCCAGTAAATCGGCCAGGTGATTTCGGTGCCGATATAGCTAAACGCCACGCTGCGCGCGCCTTTGGCTAACACACCCGCTTTATCGAGGGCGTCCATCCACAGCTCCCAATCTTCACCGCCCATCACCGCGATGGTGTCGTCGATCTCCTGTTGCGTTGCCGGCTCGACTTCGGTTTCCGTGATGGCGTCTTTGTTGGTATCGATCGCCGTGGCGCGATAGGTCTCGCCAATCGGCTTGAGGCTTGAGCGCTTAACTTCGCCGCTGTCAGGCAGCTTGCGCACTGGCGACGCCAGCGAATAAACCACCAGATCGACTTCGCCCATATCCTGCTTGATCAGCTCAATGGCTTTTTCCCGCGCTTCATGGGAGAACGCATCGCCGTTAATCGACTTGCTGTAAAGGCCTTCTTCTTTGGCAAATTTGTCAAACGCTGCGCTGTTGTACCAACCGGCTGTGCCCGGCTTTTTCTCGCTAGCCGGCTTTTCAAAGAAAATCCCCAGGGTATCGGCGCCGTAACCGAACGCGGCGGTAATACGCGCCGCTAAGCCGTAGCCGCTTGAGGCACCAATCACTAGCACTTTTTTCGGCCCGGCGCTTTTATCAAGCCCGCGCGCCCGCGTGGTTTCGATCTGCTCGCGAACGTTCTGCTCGCAGCCTTTTGGATGGGTAGTGGTACAAATAAAGCCACGCACTTTGGGTTTAATAATCACATCGAACCTCGTTATCGGGAATTGGCGTAAAATAAATGTTGGCCATATTCTAGCCGCCAACGTCGCCGCTGTCCGCCCTTGTGGGGTGGCTAAGCGTTTTGTGGTTGAGATGGCTAGGTATTCACGGCAGGATGACGGGCAAAATACGGGCGCGGGGAAACAAGCAATGAACGCACAGCAGTTGGTCGATGAACGCGGAGATTTATGGTTGGCGCTAGCGCCATTATGGCTCGACCGAGAACCCAGCGAGCGTGATTTTGCCGCCATGGTCGAGGAAATTCAGCGCCATGAAATGACACTCAAAGAGCTTGAGTGGATGTTTCGTTTAGAGCTTGCGCCGGTCATGTCGCGCCATCAACTTTCAATTGCCAGCGAGTGGCGTGAATACGATGATTACAAATTGATGAAACAGCTGGTCAGCCATAATCTGCGCTTAACCGGCTGGCGGCGTAAAAGCTGGGCGCTGTTCTCTGGCCTCACGACTATGATGGTGCGCCACCGCTGGCACGAGTTAATGCAACGTGTACTTATCGCCCGTGGCGAGCACCCTTCGTGAGTTCACGCTTATTCAGTATCAAGCGCACGCTCCAAGTCGATCTTTAGCGCCACGCCGTGCTCTTTTGGTCCAAAACGCGCGATGGCATGGCCATCTCGCCCGACAAGAAATTTAGTAAAGTTCCACTTGACCGCTTTTGTTCCCAACACACCAGGCGCTTCGTTCTTGAGCTGGACAAATAAGGGATGGGCATCACGGCCGTTAACGTTCACTTTCTCCATTAGCGGGAACTCAACACTAAACTCGCGTTTAGCAAACGCGGCAAATGTTTCGGCGTTTTCCGGGGTTTGATGACCAAATTGGTTGCAAGGAAATCCCAGTACCGTAAATCCCCGATCACGATAGCGTTGATAGAGCGCTTCTAGCTCTTTGAGCTGCGGGGTAAAGCCGCATTGGCTCGCCACATTCACCACTAAAAGCACCTGGCCTTGTAGTGCGCCGAGGTTAAACGGCTGCCCATCGTGGGTAAAACAGTCGTAATCATAGATGTTCATGGCAGCCCCGTTATAGCAACAAATACATACGGCTTACTTTGCCACGCCTGCGAAATCCACACCAGCCTTGAGAACCCCATTTTGCTAGGCAAGCGGCCCCAGAACGACTCTTAACGCCAGCGCGATCAGCATCACCCCAGTGGCGCGATTGATCCAGTGGGCGCGCTGTTGTAGCCATGGCAACACCCGCGAGTGCGAGAGCAAAAGCGCCACCAATACGTACCAGGCGCCATCGATGATCATGGCCGTTAACACGATGATCGCCTTTGCCGTGACGCTCATTTCCGGTGAGATAAATTGGCTCAACAGCGCCACAAAAAACAAAATAAGCTTAGGGTTGCTCAGCGCCACCAGCACGCCTTCGCGCGCCGCCTGTGGGCTAGTGGTGATCACCGCATGTGCTTGAACCGCCCCCGCCCTTCCTGCTCGTAAGGCTTTTATGCCGAGCCACGCAAGGTATGCCGCCCCACCCCACGTCACCAGCTGAAATAAAAGTGGAAAGCGCGCCATCAACGCGCCCAACCCTAGCACGGTAAGTAGCGCATAAAACCCCACGCCCAAGGCATGAAAAAGGCCTGCCGTAACGCCGGGCAGGCGCCCTCCGCCCAGCGTATGACGCAGCACCAACGCCAAGCTCGGCCCCGGCGACATCGCGCCCATGGCACAAATCGCCGCTAATGATAACCATAGCGAAAACGGCATACAGTTCCTCCTTGAGCGTTAATCGGCCGGCCATTTTAGCGCAAAATGTGGCGTTATAGCGGCGCAATAACGCTGTTAGGCAGCAGGCTTGTCGAGTAAAATCGGCGCTTTAATTGCCAACCACATTGCGATGCCAACTACATTGCAATACCCACAACACAGGAGTGCACGATGGGTAGGGCCTTCCAGAACCGTAAAGAATCCATGGCCAAAACGGCGGATGCGAAAACCAAGGTTTACAGCAAATATGGGCGTGAAATTTACGTCTGCGCCAAATCCGGCGGCACCGACCCTAACGGCAACTTAGCGCTACGAGGCTTGATTGAGCGCGCCAAGAAAGACCAGGTACCCTCGCACGTGATCGATAAAGCGTTGGACAAGGCCAGTGGTGCCGGCGGTGAAGACTTCTCTGTCGCGCGCTACGAAGGCTTTGGCCCCGGTAACGCGATGGTGATTGTTGAGTGTCTCACCGACAACCCCAACCGCACGTTCGGCGATGTGCGCGGCTGCTTTACCAAAACCAAAAGCAAGATCGGCACGCCCGGCAGCGTCAGCCACATGTTTGACCACTGCGCGATTTTTGCCTTTGCCGGTGACGACGAAGAAGCCGTGCTCGAAGCGTTGATGGAAGCGGACGTTGACGTCACTGACATCGAACACGAAGACGGCCGCATCACGGTTTTTGCTCCGCACACCGATTACGCTAAGGCCAAGCAGGCACTATTAGATACCTTTGGTGAAGTTGACTTCGAGGCTGACGAAATCCAATTTCTACCACAAACCACCACACCGGTGGAAGGCGATGACGTGGCAGCGTTCGAGAAACTGCTGGATATGCTCAACGATCTTGATGACGTGCAAAACGTCTACCACAGCGGCGAGCTGCCGGAGAGCGCTTAAAAGTCACTTATAAAGGTTCATCATGCCCGTCATTTCAATGTTTTACGGCATTATTATTCGAATGTACTTTTTGGATAACCAGCATCACGGCATGCCTCACATTCATGCACGCTATGCTGAATTTGAGGCGTCCATATGCATTAATGACGGAGAACTTCTCGCAGGAGAACTGCCCA
Source organism: Vreelandella vilamensis (assembly GCF_031451755.1). NCBI lineage: Bacteria > Pseudomonadati > Pseudomonadota > Gammaproteobacteria > Oceanospirillales > Halomonadaceae > Vreelandella > Vreelandella vilamensis. Next base: position 41,138 of record NZ_JARWAN010000002.1, read on the forward strand.
AAAAGCAGCTACGGTTAGTACAAGCATGGATTGAACTACACCGGGATGAATTGATGGCTGACTGGGAGTTAGCCATAGCCGGAGAAGCCCTTTACAAAATTGACCCCTTATGAGGTGTGACGATGTACTGGGATGTAAAAAAAGTATGTCCAATGGATGACTATCTCATCTTTGTTGAGCTTAAAGATGGTCGGAAAGGTTTTTTTGACCTTAAGCCGTATCTAGACCGCGGTATATTTAAGGAACTGAAAGACAAAGCGTATTTCTCACAGGTTGGCGTCTTTTTGGGGGCTGTCACATGGCCTCATGAACAAGATATTGCGCCGGAAACATTGCTCGCCGGATTAAAACCCATTAAAGATAGCTCATTTATTCCAAGCAACTAATTTCGCTGGACAAACGTTTGTTAAACAAGCGTTGTCGCTTTAGACAGAGCATCATGAGGCACAAATATCCACCCTTCTGCTGCTGGCATATCAACCGGCGGCCAGGCCAGCACCGCTTGCGCATGTTCCAAGCTCCACGCCACTAACGCGCATAGCCAGGCATCTTGCAGGTCCTGCTGTTTATTAGAGGTGGGGTGGGTGAGCGCACATTGCCAATCGGTGGAGAGTTGGCAGCGCATCTGAAGGCTCTCCATGACCGCTGAGCGCTTGGCGGGAGAGGGATAGCCCTCGATCGCCGTAAGCAAGCCATCGTGACTTTGCCACTGACCGCAGATGGCAATATGAGGCGCGAAGCGCGCCAGCAAGTGCATACCTTTGGTCGCTTGGCTGCCAATCATATCTTTGATGGGCGATAGCGGCGTGACACCGCGCTGGAAAAGCCAGCGTTCGGTGTCGCGGTAAAGATAAGGGTTATCCTGCGAGCGGCCAAGCGAGTCAACCGGCTCGCCACGGGCCAGAGCTAACAGCGCTTGAGGAAGTGCCAGCGGCGTGTCAATCGCCATGACGAGGCGCTCATTACCCTTTGCCGTAAGCCCGCACAGAGCAAGCAGCCGTGTAACCAGCTCTCGCGGGGAGGCGGCGACATTGAATGTCTCGCGTAAGTTACCTCGCCATGGCTGGCCTTTAAGTCTCAACTCAGTATCAAGTAGCACCACCGCATCACGGCTAGCGGGATTTTTATCGCAATTCCAACCGCCAACGTCCCAGCCGAGGTAGTAAACCGGGCGAGACGTCATATCAGGCGCCAACAGTAACGCAGGTGGGTGACGTCAGGGCACTGGCAACGCGCTCCATCACCAGCGTTTCGCGCTGAATCGAGAGCCCCATACTCGCAGGGCGGCGTTTAATAACACCGCGATTATGGCTCAGCGCTTCCTCCAATGTTACCCAGGCGGCGGCCATGCCATTAGCGGCCTCATAATCTTCTAACCGCGCCTCGCCTAGCGTATTGCCAATATGGCAGGTAAACCAGTGCGAGGTTTGAAACATCACATCCCACGGTTTTTTCCACGTTGGCGTGTATTCAGTGACATAGCCAAAGTGCGATATCACCTTGATGTCATTGGCGCCGGTTTCTTCAAAAAGCTCACGGTGTAAGCCGCTCTCGGGGTTTTCTCCCGCATCTATGCCGCCACCGGGGAAACTAAAATCGTCATAACGTTCGGTATAAAGCAGCAAAATTTTATCATCGCGGGTGACAATGGCCCGCGCCGCTTCACGCTCCAACACGTTCAAACCTTCTGGGGTGAGCGTTTGCGGCAGGCTATCGTGGATAAGGTGAGCAATTTTCTTCATCTAATTCTCAGGGGTAACAACGTATAAGGGCGGCCATTTTAACCAAATGGCCGCCCGGTTTCAGTCAATCATCGAAAGATTGCTCGCCTACTGCATCAGAACGTCAGGCAAATCTTACCAAAGTGCTTGCCGGATTCCTGATGGCGGAACGCGTCGGCAATTTCATTTAAGGCAAATTCCCGATCGATCGTCGGATGTAGGCCATTAGCGTCGATGGCACGCACCATCTCAATCTGGTCGCGGCGGCTACCGACAATCAAGCCTTGTAGTTTCGCCTGTTTGGCCATCAGCTTCGCGGTAGGAATCTCGCCTTCACGGCCGGTCAATATGCCAATCAGGGCAATATGACCGCCGATTTTGACCGCATCAATCGACTGCGGCAGCGTACCAGAGCCGCCCACTTCAACCACATGGTCTACCCCTTTGCCGTCGGTCAGCGCTTTGACTTCTTTCCCCCAGGCGGGCGTGGTTTTGTAGTTGATCACGTGCTCGGCGCCCATCTCTTTTAGCCGTTCGAGTTTGGCATCAGACGACGACGTTGCGATCACACGGGCGCCCATCATCTTGGCAAACTGCAGGGCAAAAATAGACACGCCCCCGGTGCCGAGCACCAATACCGTATCGCCGGCTTTCAGGCCGCCATCGACGACCAACGCGCGCCAGGCGGTAAGCCCCGCGGTGGTCAACGTGGCGGATTCGGCGTGGCTGTAGCCCTGCGGCTGATGGGTAAACGCTGTCACTGGCGCGACGACTTGCTCACGCGCGTAGCCCTCAACACCATCGCCCGGCGTGGTGCGAAAGTCGCCCACTCGCGCGGGACCTTCCTGCCAACCGGGGAAGAAAGTCGATACCACATGATCGCCCACGGCGAATTCGCTTACGCCCTCACCGACGGCGTCAACCACGCCCGCGCCGTCGGACATGGGAATACGGCCATCGTCGGTGGGAATCATCCCCACGACCACGGCGTAGTCATGAAAATTAAGCGAGCTGGCGTGAAGGCGCACGCGAATTTCCCCTGGCCCCGGTTCGCCAGGGGCATCTAACGCCACCACGTTGAGGTTGTCGAGCCCGCCCGGTGCTTTCAGTTGAATCGCTTGCATCGTTCTCTCCTCATCGAAACGTGTCGCTTGCATACTGGTTATTGGCTTATCACTGAGCGTTGGGGCGATCAGCGTTGACATCAAGGCCAATAAAACCACCCGACTGGCGCTGCCACAGGCGAGCGTAAATACCGCCCTTCGCCAACAGCTCTTGGTGAGTACCACTTTCTACCATGCGCCCCTCGTCCACCACGATTAGCCGATCCAGCATGGCGATGGTGGAGAGCCGGTGGGCAATCGCAATGACCGTTTTGCCCTCCATCAGCGTTTCCAGCTGCTCTTGAATGGCCGCTTCCACTTCGGAATCCAGCGCCGACGTGGCTTCATCCAGCACCAGAATCGGGGCATTTTTGAGCAGCACGCGGGCAATCGCGATGCGCTGGCGTTGGCCACCCGAGAGCTTCACGCCACGTTCGCCCACGTGGGCATCTAGGCCGCGGCGCCCTTGTGTGTCAACCAGGTCGTGAATGAAGGTATCGGCATGGGCGCGCTCAACGGCTTCCCAGATAGCGTCATCGCTGGCATGAGGGCTGCCGTAACGGATGTTATCGCGTAGCGAGCGGTGCAGCAGCGAGGTATCCTGCGTCACCATGCCAATTTGATGACGCAGCGACGTTTGACTCACCTCGGCAATATTTTGCCCATCAATGGTAATGCGCCCGCCCTGAAGGTCATAAAAACGCAACAACAGATTGGCAAGTGTGGACTTCCCCGCGCCAGAGCGACCAATCAGCCCGACTTTTTCGTTCGGTGCGATGGTCAGGTCGAGCCCATCGAAAACGGTTTTATACTCGGTTTTATCCTCCCCCACCGCTTGCGGATAGCCAAAGCGTAGTGCTTCAAAGTGAATCTCGCCACGCGGCACGCTAAGGGCAGGAGCGTTGGTCACATCTCGCACGGCGGGCGCTTGGGCAATGGTATTCATGCCGTCCTGCACGGTGCCGATGTTCTCGAAAAGCCCGGCGACCTCCCAGAGTATCCAGTCGGACATAAAGCGCACCCGCATCACCAAGGCGATGGCAATCGCCAGCACCCCCAGCGAGATCGCGTCAAGGTACCAAGTGGTGATCGCCATCGCGGCCATGCCCACCAATAACAGCGTATTTAACAGCGTCATGCAGATACTCAACACCGTCACCAGGCGCATTTGGCGGTGCACGGTGGCCATGAAGTCCTGCATGGCGTCTTTGGCGTAATCGAGCTCGCGGCGGGTATCGGCAAAGAGCTTAATGGTCTGAATATTGCTGTAGCTGTCCACCACGCGCCCGGTCATCTGTGCACGCGCATCCGCCTGGGCCATGGAGATATCCCTAAGCCTAGGAACAAAAAAGCGCATGATCGCTAGATACCCCACCAGCCAGATGGCCAGCGGCAACGTCAGCCAGGGGTCGGCTTGGGCCAGCAAAAAGGCGGCGCCGGTAAAATAGACGATGGCGTACACCATCAAATCCATTACCTTCGTGACCGTCTCGCGGATGGCGAGCGCGGTTTGCATCACCTTTTGCGAGACGCGCCCGGCAAACTCATCCTGATAAAAGGCCAAACTCTGGCTGAGCATGTGGCGGTGCGACAGCCAGCGGCCAATCATCGGATAGTTGCCGAAGATACTCTGATGGGTCACCAGCGACTGAACGAGCACCAGCAGCGGCAGCCCCACCAATACCGCAGCACCGACGCCGATTAGCCAAGCGCCGTGTTCGGCCCAAAAGTTGGCCCGCTCGACGTTCCCCAGCCAGTCCACCAGTTCGCCCATATAGCGAAAGAACACCACTTCAGCGGCGGACACCAGCGCGGTGAGCAGCGACATCACCAATAGCCACGGCCACACCGGGCGCGAAAAGTGCCAGATAAAGGGGAAAAGCCCCTTGGGCGGGGTGGCTACGTCGCCTTCGGGATAGGGGCCGATACGCGATTCAAAGTAGCGAAATAACGGCTGAAGCCAGCGCGTCAGCATAACGGCTCCTCAGGAGGTAAAACGCAGGGGATCATCACCCGTAGGGGATGTTGTTGTTGTCGTCGTCGTCATCGTCGCGCATCCGCGCCTGACGCTCGTCCTCTTCTTCTTTGGCATCGTCGATCACTTCCATCAGCTCATCGACGTTGGCGATATGGGTGTCAAAGTCAAAGTCGCCGGTCAGTTGGCTATCCGGGTGCAGTTCGCCCGCTTCATAAAGCGCCCACATCTCTTTACCGTAATGGGTCTTCAAAAGCTCAGGCGCAAAGCGGCCGAAATAAGCGCGCATGTTGTTCACATCGCGCTCAAGCATCGCTGCGGCACTGTTATTACCGGCGGCGTCAACGGCCTGGGGAAGATCGATAATCACCGGACCTTCAGCGTCGACCAGTACATTAAACTCGGATAAATCGCCGTGAATCAAACCGGCGCAGAGCATACGCACCACGTCTTGAATCACTTTGGCGTGGTAGCGAAGCGCCTGTTCATGGGTCAAGGTCACTTCGTCCAAACGCGGTGCCACATTGCCGTCGGCGTCGGTGATCATTTCCATCAGCAGCACACCATCCACAAAGCCATGAGGTTCGGGTACCCGCACACCAGCCGAGGCAAGGCGGTAGAGCGCGTCGACTTCGGCATTCAGCCACGCCTGCTCCTGCTCTTTTTGGCCGTAACGGGTTTTCTTTGCCATGGCGCGAGCACGGCGGGTGTTGCGCTCTTTGCGCCCCTCTTGGTATTGCGCCGCTTGTTTAAAGCTGCGCTGTTTGGCTTCTTTAAACACCTTGGCACAGCGTACGTCGTCGCCGCAGCGCACCACGTACACCTGCGCTTCCTTGCCACTCATCAGCTGCATGAGCACTTCGTCGATCATGCCATCGTCGACTAAAGGCTGTAATCGTTTGGGTATTTTCATCGCACACACTTAATAACGGACACGACGAACCTTAAAAGTTCGCCCTTTTAATTTATCGCGCTCAAGCTTGGCTTGAGCCGGTTGAATCGCACTGCGCTCCACCGCCACATAGGCGCTACGGGCCAGCACTTTGATTTTACCTACCTGATCGCCGCGCAAGCCGCCCTCACCGGTCAGCGCACCAAGAATATCCCCCGGACGCAGCTTATCTTTTTTACCGCCCGCCAGTTGCAGCGTGGCCATGGGTGGGTCAAACGGCGCGCTACGCGGCGTCTTGGGTAGCGCCTCGGTGGTAAGCGCCTCGCCTAGGACATCGGCTAAACGCGTCAGGCGATAGGTGTCTTGAGGCGTCACCAATGTATAAGCAGCACCGCTCGCTCCGGCCCGGCCAGTGCGCCCCACGCGGTGCACGTGAACCTCAAGTTCACGGGCAATTTGGTAATTGAACACCGCATCTAACTCGGCGATGTCCAAGCCCCTGGCGGCAACATCGGTTGCGACCAAAATTGACGCGCTTTGGTTGGCAAACAGAATTAACACCCGGTCGCGGTCTTTTTGTTCCAAATCGCCGTTCAGCGCTAAGGCGCTAAACCCTGCGTCGACAAGCCCGTCGGCGACCGCTTGGGTTTCGCGTTTGGTGTTGCAAAACACCACGCTGCTCGTTGGGCGCTTAGCAAGCAGCAACGTCTTCAGTGCATCAAAACGGGCATCTTCATTGGGTACCGCGTAGAAGTGCTGAGCGATGCTGCTCGCATCGTGGGTCTCAGCCACGTTAACCGTCACTGGGTCGCGCATCACGCCGCGAGTCATGGCCGCCAAGCCGCCGGATGCCTGCTCTTCAGGAAACGTTGCACTAAACAGCAGCGTCTGGCGCTTAGCGGGGGTATCGGCAATGATCGCATCGATAGACGCCTGAAAGCCCATATCGAGCATCCGGTCAGCTTCATCGAGCACCAGCGTTGTCAACGCGTTTAGGGCAAGCGAGCCTTTGCGCAAGTGCTCTTCAATACGCCCTGGCGTACCCACCACAATGTGTGCCCCGTGCTCCAAGGAACCCAACTGCGGCCCAAAAGGTGCACCGCCGCACAGCGTCAGCACCTTCACATTGGGCATGCCACGGGCCAGGCGGCGGAGTTCCTCCGCCACCTGATCAGCAAGCTCCCGCGTGGGGCAAAGCACCAGCCCTTGCACGTTAAAGGCCTCAACGCGAAGCCCAGCCAGCAGCGCCAAACCGAACGCGGCGGTTTTACCCGAGCCGGTTTTGGCTTGCGCCAGCACATCACGCCCGGCCAGCATTGGCGGCAAGCTTTGGGCCTGTACCGGGGTCATCGCGTGATAGCCAAGAGAGTCTAAATTCGTCGCAAGCGCGTGAGGCAGCGCAAGCGATGCAAAAGAAGTGTCGGACACAAAAAATTCCTGAAAGGGCAAAGACGCCCAGCAAAACAAATACGGCGCAACGCGCCTTTAATCGCGCACACTACCAGAAAGCCGCCTGCCCTGCGCGGCGTTTACACGGCAATCGCGGCTAAGCGGCCTTGCGTTAGTGCGACAAGATCGCTTGGAGCCAGTTCAATCTCCAGCCCACGGCGCCCAGCGCTGACGTATATTGTGGCGTGAGACTGAGCAGATTGATCCACCCACGTGGGTAAAGGTTTTTTTTGCCCCAAGGGGCTTACCCCACCGAGCACATAGCCAGTAACACGTTCAACCTCGGCGGGGGTGGCCATGGCCGCTTTTTTGGCCCCCGCTGCCTTGGCGATCTGCTTAAGCCCCAGCTGACAGGTGACCGGCACAATACCGACCGCAAGCTGCTTGCCATCAAGCGTTACCACAAGGGTCTTAAATACCTGCTCGGCGGCAACATCCAGTTTTACCGCCGCTTCCAGCCCGTAAGACTCAACGATGGCGTCGTGAGCATACTCATGTAGAAGAAAGTCAACCTCGGCCTTTTTAGCTTGTTCAACCGCGGGTGTCATCGCTTACTCGCTTTGTGACCGTTAATGAGAGTGACATATTACGTTGAACAACAAATCTGGCGAAATGATGTAAAGCACACCATGCTAATTTTTAATACAGGCAAAAAAGGAGTCAAGTGAGTCCGCCGGGGAGCGACACTGCATCCGCCACGTTTTTGTCTGTCACATCGTTGTAAAACGTGCCTGTCAGTGTCGACGTTGCCGTCTACCAAGGAGTACTTCCAACGATGGTTCGACTCGAAAAAAAAGCCACACGGCTTTACGTGCTAGACACCAACGTTTTAATCCACGACCCCATGGCGCTTTATCACTTCGATGAGCACGATGTGGTAATCCCCATGACCGTTTTGGAGGAGTTGGATAAACACAAAAACGGCATCCGCGACATTGCCCGCACCGCACGACAAGTAAGCCGCACCCTTTCGGAGCTCACCCACCACGCCACCTTTGATGATATCCAGCGCGGTATTCCCATCCCCCGCGCCACCGGCACTTCTGGCCGGCTGCATTTTCTCTGTTACAACGACCTAAAACCACTCGACAACTTGGAGGCGAGCCCTGATAACCGCTTACTCGCGGAAACTTGCCGGCTGCGCGAAGAGCGCCCCGACGCCTCAGTGATTCTGATCAGCAAAGATATTAACCTGCGTGTCAAAGCCACGGCGCTTAAAGTGCCGGTGGAAGACTACCTCAGCGATCGCGCCTTCAACGATAGCGACGCCATGATCGAAGGCGCTCAAATCTACGTCAGTACCGACCAGCACGGTGCCTCGCTTTGGGAGTCGCTTAACGTCGAGATCAACGTCGAGCGTGTCGAGCACCACACCTTTTATCAACTCAAAGGCCATATGCCACGCGAATGGCACGTTGGCATGCTGGTTTCGGACAGCGAAAACGGCGCTGAATTTGAAGCAATCATTCGCGAGCTTTCCCCCACCTCGGCGCGCCTGCAGCTTCTAACCAACTATCGCCATCACGACGGCGTCTGGGGCGTTCATGCCCACGATAGCCGTCAAAATTTCACCCTTAATCTACTAATGGAGCCGAACATTGATCTTGTGACCATTGCCGGCAACGCGGGCACCGGTAAAACCTTTATGACGCTCGCGGCGGCATTCCAACAAACCCTCGATGCCAAGCAATTCGAGCGTGTGGTGTTTACCCGCGCGCCAATCCCCATGGGGGAAGATATCGGCTTTCTACCCGGCACCGAAGAAGAGAAAATGTCGCCATGGATGGGCGCATTTCACGACAACATGGATAACCTGCTGCGCAACGAGGAGGGCGAATCGAGCTGGGACAGCGGTGCCACACGGCAGTTAATTGGGTCGCGTGTACAAATTCGTGCTCCCAGTTTTATGCGCGGGCGCACGCTGAATGATACGTTTTTAATCATTGATGAGGCGCAAAATTTCACCCCCAAACAGCTCAAAGCGCTGATCAGCCGCGCCGGGCGCAACACCAAAATTGTCTGCCTGGGTAATGTCGGTCAGATCGATACGCCCTACTTAACCGCCAATACCTGCGGCATGGCGGCCGCCGTGGAGGGCTTTCGCGACTGGCCTCACGCCGGCCATATCACGCTAAAAAGCGTGGAGCGCTCGCGGTTGGCGCTGGCGGCCGAAGAGCTTTTATAGCACGACTATTTATCGTACGACGATAGAACTACGATAGAACTACCCCCCAGTCTTATCGCATTACCGCTCTCCACCCGAATACCCTTCTCACCGCTGTAGGTAGCTCGCGGCGGGAAGGGGCTTGTAACAGTGAGGGGCTGGTAGCAGTGAGGGACTTGCGACAGGGAAGGCGTTACGTTTCTGTTTCATCCTCAATAAGCGCTTCTTCATCGGGCAGGCGCACCAGCAAGGTGTAACGGATCGATTCGGTGCTCTCAAAGCTTATGAGCTTATCAATTAGCCCTGCCGTCAGTTCGCGTCCTTCGTTAAGCAACAAATGCCCGGCTTTTGAGTGCAAATCTCGCAACAAGATCATCCCCGGCTCTAGCTTATCGGTGCTCAGTGCCATCACCGAGGCGTCGATAATGCCCATATCCGGCGCATGGTCGTGCAAAAAGGTCACCAGTTCGCGGCTTAACATCGGGTCGTACACCCGACCGGCCAGTTTCTCTAACAGCATAAGAGCATTGTCGCGGCTGACATTGCGATTTAGCATCAAACCGCGTTGTAGCTCAATAAAGTCGACGCTTAAGCGCAAAAGCCGCGCTCCCCAAGGGATCGCCTCCGCCTTAAGGTGGTTAGGGAAGCCGCTGCCATTCCAACGCTCTTGATGATGGCGAATCAACTTGGCCGCCCCATGCAAGGGTTCTAGCGCCATTAACAGCTCACCTGCGGTTTCGGGATATTTCTGGTAGCGCTCGCGATCATCGCCAAACATCTTTTCCGACGAAAGCCCGAGCAGATGATCGTCCCAACTTAACTTACCCAGGTTATACAACGAAGCCGCCATTAGCAGGTCATAGCGTAGCCCTTCTTCTACGGGGTGTACCTGTAAAAACCCTTTGATCACTTGCGTGATTTGGCTGTTGGTTTGATGCCGCTCGGGTAAACGCATATTAATAAGCGACGAAAACACCCGCGTTGTCGTTACGTAGCTGTGTTTGAGTGTCTCATGAGCGCTATCGAGCTGGTTGGCTATTTCGGAGAGCTCGGCGGTACGCGCGTCTACCCGTGCTTCTAGTTCGCTATTAAAGCGCTTGAGCTCATCATTTTGCGCTTGGGTTAACGCTTCTAGGCGCTTACGCTCACGCTCGCTTTGGTTAAAGGCAATTGCTTGGCGCAAAATGAAACATAAATCGTCATCGTGCCAGGGCTTAGCGATATAATGGTAAATATGCCCTTCATTAATCGCGCGTGTCACCGCCTCTAAATCGTGATGACCGGTAAGCAGAATGCGGATGCAGTCAGGGTAACTCGCCTGAACGCGGCTTAAGAGCTCAGCACCGTCCATGCCCGGCATTTTGCTGTCCGAAACCACCACATTAACAGGCTCATCGGCCAGAATTTCCAGCGCCTCTTCCCCGCTACTCGTTGTCAGTACTCGGAAGGTTTCGCTTCGCAGTAAGCGCCGGAGCGCGCGCAGGATATTGGGTTCATCGTCCACGATCAATACGCTAGCAGACTGACTCATTCAACCACCTCCTGTGGGCATGCACTTTGCTGAATCGGTAGCCAAACGCGAAAACGCGTTCCTTCGCCAGGCTCGCTGAACACTTGAATGTCGCCACTGTGTTTAGTGACGATACTGTAAGAAAGCGAAAGCCCGAGCCCCGTGCCCTCTCCCATAGGTTTGGTGGTATAAAAAGGCTCAAATAAATGCGCAAGCTGTGCCTGCTCAATTCCTTTACCCGTGTCTTCTACCTCGAACCACACATACTCGCCTTCGCACCCGGTACGCAGATAAATCGTGCCGCGGTTCTCGATCGCGTGCACCGCGTTGGTCAGCAAATTAAGTACCACTTGATTAACTTGCGATGGCAAGCACTCCACCTCCGGTAGCTCGGCAAATTCTTTCTCCACGTCAGCTTTGTATTTAAGCTCGTTGTTAACCAAATTCAGTGTGGTCTCGATGCCGCGATGAAGATCGGCGTACGTAAACGCATCCTCTTCAATATGGGAAAAATCTTTCAACGCCGAGATGATTAACTTAACGCGCTCAATACCCTCTTCGGATTCGCGAATCAGGTCCTGAACATCGCTGCGGATATAGTCATAGTCGCTCGATTGCTTGAACTGCTTGAGCTCGTCAAGGCTTGCCGTGCTATCGATCGCATCGATCAGCTTGATCAACTCTTGCACGTAACCCGCTAAGGTCGAAAGATTCGAAAACACATAGCCCACGGGGTTGTTAATCTCATGCGCGACGCCCGCCGCTAGCTGGCCGATAGACGCGAGTTTTTCCGATTGAAGCAGGTGCGCTTGTGCTCTCTCCTCATCGATTAGCACTTGGCTCGACGGTACAGAGCGATTTTGCATCATGCCTCCTTTTATCGCCTTTATTATGAATCGGATAGGGCATAGATGGCTCATCATGAACGCCGTTATTTTCGGCGTTGTGCGACCTTATACGCGTTGATCTCAGCGCCTAGCAACACCACAAACGCCGATAGCCAAAACCATAGCATCAACATAACGACAGCGCCTAACGAACCATAAAGCTGGCTAAAATAGGCAAAATAGCGCACGTAAAGCGATAACCCAGCAGAGCCAAGCAACCACAACAGCGTCGCCACCAGCGTACCGGCATTCAGCCACTCCCAGCGTGCGCTCTCGCGGTAAGGCCCAAATCGGTAAAGCAGCGCAATAACGAAGGTCATGATCACCAACAGCGCCGGCCAGCGCAGCCAGTCAATCAGCTGGTCCAACGGCGAGGCAATCTGCAACACATCGACCACAAACGGCACCAGGGCGATAAACCCCAAGGTCACCAGCGTCATTCCCACCAAGCCAAAGGTTAGCGCCAGCACCACGACACTGCGTACCAGGCGGCTACGTTGATCCTTTTCGCCATACACAACGTTGAGCCCCACCATCAGCCCACGCACAGCTTTGGATGCCACGAAAACGGCTGCAACCACGCCTGCCAAGGCTGCAATGCCCCCGCGCTCGGAGGCGCTTTCCGCCACATTTTGCGTTTGCTGATTCACCAGCCTCGCCGCACGCGGGGGCAGCACCTGGCTGAGCTCACGCAATTGTTGCCCCGCATCAAAAGGGTCGAACAGTAACCCCCACATCGAAATAACCGCGGCAATGGCAGGAAACAACGCCAGCAGGGCATAAAACGCGACCCCTGCCGCCAGCATGGTCACACGGTCACGTTCCAGTTGGCGCGCGATGTGCTTCGCCGTCACATACAGCGAATGAGAATCAGCATGGTGAGTCGCTTGCTTTGGGCGCATCCGTTACCTGCGTATTTGTGTGAACCTCAACCATAGTGCCCTAAAGCCTCTCGAGTCACGCTAGCTTAACTAAATTAGCATGAGTAGAGCTAATACCAGCGCCAGCGCCATCATCAAACCGCTGGTGTGGTGGCGCAGCCAACCCTCGTAAGCCAGCAGACGCTCTATCGTCCGCATCACGTGCCGCTCTACTTGCAGGCTGCTCGCTACGATGCGTTTTTTCGTGCCAGCAAGACGTCCCGCCAACACTTGAATATAGCGTTGCATCCACCCGACCCAACACGCGTAGAGCCACCAGGCATCCCCCGCGGGTAGGCTCACGCTCGGCCCCGAGCCGCGACGCAACAGCCCCCATCCCACTACCACTATCCCGATGCCAGTCAAATAGGGCCACACTAGGCCCCACCATTCAGCCAATGGTGGGGGCGTAACGCTATCCGCGGGCAGCGGCAGCCATAGCGGCGCAAGCAGTGTCGCGATGAGCGCGGCCAACCACCCCCCCAGCTGGCAGGCGTGACTCCCTGGCTCACCACGCTGCTGCCACTGGCGCCAAAGCGTGACACTCACAAGCAACGAGGTACCCACCGCGGCAAGGGTTAAAAGCGTAATAAGCCCCGTGTGCCCTTGGGCGTAAAGCGCATTTTTCATGCTCCATTTGCTCACCATGCCAGCACCAAGAGCGCCCGCCAGGGAGAGCCCCGGTAACGCTAACAGCCCAAACAAAAGTGGCAACGGCATGCGCGGCGGGTGCTCACTAACACTGGTTCCCATAAACAGCGCGCCTTTGGCCAACGCGTGGTGCGCCGCGAAAAGCACAACCGCCGGCCACAAAAACGGCCAGGTATCGGGAGCGACTAACCCCATCGCCACCAGCGATGTGAGCATCCCCATTTGGCTGATACTCGAATACGCCAGCACGGCTTTCGGGTGACGCTGCCAAATACCGTAGAGTGCCGCGCCAAACGCCGCCGCTAACCCCATGACCAGCATGACGCGGCCCAGCGTGGCGATGTCATCACCCGCCCCCGACAGGCCAAGCGGGAACACATTGAGCCAACCTAAAAGCCCCGCTTTGATCATCGCCCCACTCAGTACCGCGCTGGCGGGCGCCGGTGCCACCGGATGCGCCAGCGGAAGCCACACGTGCAACCCCATCACGCCCGCTTTTACCCCAAACCCGAGCCATAGAAGGGCCGCCATCCACACACCTTGCTCCGCGCTGGCAATGCCCTCGCGTAATCCCGGCAGCGTCAATGTTTGCGCGTCACCGGCACCCCACAGCAATCCCCCCAGGATCAACCCCTCACCCAGCACGGCGAGAATCAGGTAAGCGCGACCGCCATGAAGCGCCTCACGCGTACCGGTATGAATGACTAGCCCGTAAGCGGCGAATGTCATCAACGCAAACCCGAGGTAGAAACTGGCAATATCCTCCGCGACAATCAGCAAAACATTGCCGGTCAACGTCAACGGCCACAGAATCGCCAGCCGAATCATGCGGCGCTGCGCTGCGCTGTCACCCGCTTGCGCCTTTAATTGTTCACCCGCGAAATAACCGCGCGCATGCAGCGCCGCCAAGCTCCATAACAACGCCGTAAACGCCAGCCAAGCGCGACTGATGGCATCCAGCTCCCAGAGCGCGCCTAACAGCCAGCTTTCCATTACCCATTGCGCTTCGCCGAGAAAGGCCAGCAACAGCGCTGGCCACGGCGCCGACACCCATCCCCAGGTCAGATAAACGTGCGGTTGGGTAGCGTGGGAGTAAACGCGCGCAAGGCTCAGCAAAGCCATCATGAGCGGCCATCCTAGCGCTAACAGCAACACCACATCGATTGGGCTCATGGTAAATACTCCAACGCCGCCACCCGTATGGCCCATTCCAGCGGGCTAAAGGGTAGCCCGGCGAAAAGCCCAGCCAACACACTGATAAGCGCCGTCAACATGGTCGGCCACAGTAGCCAGCCGCTGGTTTCTAAGCGGCCCAACCGACGCTCTTCGGGCCACTTACCTTGACCGTGCGCCGGCCCCTGGCAAAACCAAAGACGGTAGAGCACAGGGAAGAAATACAACGCATTTAGCATGCTGCTCAGCACCAACACGAGCACCACGGTATGCATGTTTGCCTGAATGGCTCCCACGCCGAGATACCATTTGCTGATAAAACCGGCGATCGGCGGCAGACCTATCATGCCCAGCGCACCGACGGTAAACGCAATACTGGTCAGCGGCATACGTCGGCCCGCGCCGTTGAGGTCGTCAATACGATGAATCCCCAACTCTTCCGCATAATTGCCAGCACAAAAAAACAGTGTCACTTTCATCAACCCCTGATGAAGCAGATGCACCAGCGCGCCAATGGTGCCAGAGGGCCCAAACAGGCTCACCCCCAAAATCACATAAGAGACCTGACTGATAGTCGAGAACGCCAGTAAGGGTTTTAGCTCTTGCTGGGCAATCGCTCTTAGGGAGCCATAAATGATCGTAATGGACGCGATGACCGCCAGCAGTGTATTCATGCCAAGTGCCACCGTGAGTTCAATGCCATAAACGTCATACACCACGCGCAAAATGCCAAACGCCCCGGCCTTCACGACCGCCACCGCGTGCAGTAGTGCGCTCACCGGCGCCGGCGCCACCATGGCCCGCGGTAGCCAGCCGTGCAGTGGCACTATCGCCGCCTTGACGCCCAAACCGCCCACCAAGAGCACGAAAATCATGCTCAACTGCATGCCATAATCCGGCAGATAGTGTATGAGGCTGGGCACTTCGGAAAAGGCGAGGCTACCGGCAAGGCTGTGCAGCCACACGACGCCCAACAACAGCACCACTCCTGCCGTCAGCGTATAGCGCAAATACACCCGCCCCGCCGCCAAGGCTTTTTCATTGCCGCGGTGTACGACTAGCGGATAGGTCGAGAGCGTGAGCATCTCGTAGAAGATAACAAAGGTGAATAAATTACCCGCTAGCGCAATGCCGAGCGTGCTGGCCACGCAGAGGCTGAAAAACCCAAAGAAGCGCTTACGGTTTGGGGAGTCTTCGAGATAGCCGATGGCATAGATCGTGGTACACAGCCACAAAAGCGACGACAGCCCGGCGAACATCACGCCTAAGGCATCAGCGCGCAGGACAAATGCAACATTCTCCACTACCGGCAGCGAGAACGTATCCTCGTGACCGTTGACGATGCGCAATATAATAAAGCCCACGAGCATCAACTTAATCACGGCGGCTGCCAGGTTAACCCAGGTGCGCCGATGCCAAGCATGTTCTGGCAGCCAAAAGATGATTGCCGCCGCCACCAGTGAAACTGCCAACGTCACCAGCGGTAACCAGGCCATATTCACAGCCCACCTTCCAGCAGTGTCAGCGGCCAATAAGCAAAAAGCCCAAGCATTAGGGCCGCCAGCGCCAGAAAGAGTGCGATCACGTCCATCTCTGGCGACAGCCGCTTAAACTCATGGCGCGGGGCTGAATCAATAAAAGAATAGCGAAACAGACGAAACACATAGGCGGCGGTTAGCAATGTTCCCATCAGAAGCACAACCACCATCCACCACTGAGTCGTCAAGATCATCGCATGGAGTAGCTGCCACTTAGCAATGAACCCAGCACTCGGCGGCAGCCCCATCAACGTCACCGAGGCCAGGCCAAACACCAATAGCGACAGGGGCAATCGACGGCTCGTCCCCGCCAGGCCTTTTAAGGTGCTTTCACCGGTGGCAAAAATCAGATTACCCGCCGCCATGAACATCGCCGCTTTAGCTAGCGCATGGCCAATTAATAGCAGCCAGTATCCCTCCCAGGCCAGCTGTTGAGCCTGAGCGCTGATATCGGGCGCTAACAGAAGCGGAAACACCAACATAAGATAGCCTAGCTGTGCCACGGTGGATGAAGCCACTAACACCTTCAGCGAATCCGCGCGCCAAGCGGACAGCCCTCCCCAAACGATTGCCAGCGTACCGAGCACCGCCATCATAAAAGGCACCGCCTCACTTGCCGGCAGTAGCAAACTCCAGAGCATCAGTAAAATATACAGCGACGCCTTGATGACCAACGCCGCATGCAGCGCACTCACCGGTGTCCAGGCGTTGACGTGCACCGGCGCTAACCAGGCATGCAGTGGAAAAAGCGCCGCCTTCAACGCCAGCCCCGCCCCCATCAGTGCTGCCGCGATCCACGCGACCGGCCCTGACACATGCTGCTCCGCAAGCGCTATCAGCGAGAGCGTTTCCCACCGCCCCAGTATCAACGCCACCCCCAGCAGGTAAGCAAGCGAGCCCACCAGCGCCAACAGCAGGTAACGCGTTCCGGCTACCAGCGCATCGCTTTTGCCCGATAACAGCAGCATGCCGACAGCGCAAAGTCCCATCAGCTCTAGCGCAAAGTAAAGCGTGAGTAAATCTACCGCCATCCAGATCAGTGACAGCGTGGCAACCAGCGCACCCATCAGCCCCCACAGCCAGCGCCCCAGCGCGAGAGGCGCCATCTGCCGAAGCATGCCTGGCGTGTACAACGCCGTCGCCACCGCAATCAACTGTGTGACGAGCAGCATCAGTACCGCCACCCCGTTCAGACGCAGCGCAATGGGAATACTGCCAAGCGAAAATGACACCAGCTGAGCCCCTGCCATCATGACGCTCGCTAATAACGCCACACCGACCGCCATTAGCGACGTACCCGCCAACAGCACTGGCCAAACGCGCCGAGGAGGAAAGCACGACCCGAGCACCCCCAGTGCAACAGGCAGCAACACGCTGATCATCATGAGCCAAGACGTGCTCGCAAGCGCTGGCAGCGGCACTTCCCAAAGCCCCCAGCGCGCTATCACTCAGCCTCCTTAGCGTCACCATCCGCTAGGGCCTGTTGCCCCTGCAGCATATAGATACGACGTATCAACAGCGCCCCTAAAAGCGTCCCCAGCCAAGCCACCAACAACCCGACGACAATCAACGCCTGCACCTTCACCAACGTGCCAGCAAGCCCCGCTAAAAATAGAAATACACCCGAGCCCAGCACATTGAACGCCAGTAAGCGGCGTAACAAATGACGATGCAGCGCAAAAGCGCCCAACCCACTGGCCACCATCACGGCCCCTGCCACTATTAATGGATTACCTTCGAAGGCATCGGCAAACGTAGGCGTCAAGGCGTAAAGCGCCACCAGCAAAAGCGCCAACCAACTCAGCGCCAAAACCGCTCGCACCCCAGCATGCGACCAGGTTTCCACTAACCCGTCGCGCTTGGGCAACAACGGCGAGGCCAGCGGCACCACACCTAAGACATAAAAGAACGCCAGCGAAGTCAACACGCCGCCAAAGATTAACTCAGCGAACGCCAGCCAAGGCGTCTGCAAGCGCCACCAGGCAAGTGTCAACGTCAGCGCAAACACGACAAACATTGAGCAAGCACGCAATAAGTGGCGGTCAAACAATGTCGCCCACGCCACGCATACCAGCATCAAGGCCAGTAAGATTTCACTTATATAAGGAGAGAGGGTGTTGAGAGACATGGTCGACATTCGCTTTCGCGCACCTTTAAAAGGCTGACGGTAAAGCGACTTTGCCTTTACTGGCACAATTTGTCGACGTTAAGAAATTTCAGGCACAAAAAAAGACGCCTAAGCGTCTGATTTTAAAGTGGTGCCGGTGGGGAGACTCGAACTCCCACGCCTTTTACAGCGGCGGATTTTGAATCCGTACAATCGCACTTTCAAGGCCGCGCTTGCACAAGGCTTTGCAGTAAAAACAGTGGGTTAGAGTTTTACTATGTTTACATACAGCCAATTATTTACAAGCAATCTGCGACCATTCTGCGACCACATCACGTCAGCCACTGCAGTTGACGAGCGTCCGCTGCGTAAGTGACGGCACTATATCGCAGGTCATTTTCTACGACCAAAGGATTATGAGTGCAACAAAATCAACTTTGGGATCGCGCCTGCCACGTGGAAACCAAACCTTAACAGGGAGTTAGCATTTTCCAAGGTGTACACTATTTACATAGCTTTCACCTTGTTAGCAGCCAGATGACAATCAGACGACGACCATATTTGAAGTCAGGTGCAATTCATAGCAACCAACAATGAGTAACAAGGTGGTTTCCGGATGAGCATTTTTGACGAACTCCAAGCATCGCTGCAGGAGGCCGTTAAAATTAAGCAGGGCAACAATGAGGCTAACCGAATTACTCGCCACGCAGTACCCGATGTAAAAGCCATTCGGGACAAACAGTAGCTAATATTAATGAGCAAGGTAAAACCTTAACTTTCATGTGGCAAACACACATCGATTCAGCAATTCGCAAAGAGACCATGTAATGCAAAGAGCCGACTCTGGCAAATCAGCCACCAGTCTGAAGGGCCGCCTCCAACGCTTTTGCGATGAGCATTGCGCTGTGCAGCAGAAAAGACTAGATGAGCTACCCTTTATCATGGTCAGCGTGAGTTCAAGCCGCAAGGGTCATGCTGCAATCCTTGCCCACGCCAGCAAGGCGCTAACCGCATACGAGAACGCCGACACACTGATAACAGCTGCTGAGCTCGTGCTGCTCAACGATATTGGCCCCATAAAACATGATTCAATATTGAAAACGTTTGGCGACGAAATCGCCGTTCTGGTGGCCAATGCTTCCACGCACTTCGATCAGGAGACGGGGTATGCTGACCTTTGGGAGAGTTCACTGCAACAACTGGCTAAGACCTCTGTTGAGGCACAGCGAGTGCGGCTTGCCTTGCTGCTAGGCCAAGTCACGCACAGCCCTCATGCTTTTACTCATTTGCCTTTTTGGTATAAGGAAGCAGAGGTGTTGTCTCGCGGAGACCCAGCATTACAGCGACAAGTCATGAAGCGTATCGAAACCGCCAGTTAGTTAAATGCTTGATTGTGACAAGCAAGGACTTTGCACTCGTGATTATTTTAATTTCATCCAACCCGCATAGTGAATCGCCTCGGGTTTCATAGCGTAGCGGCACGGCATCTCATCTCTACCAAGCTTTTTTTACGGATTTTTAGCCGCCCTCCAATACGCCACCGACTGCTCCGACACCACACCCTGGGTAGTGCCGATATCTTCCACCGCCTGCTGGAAAGCTGCCGCCAGCTCAGTCTGGTGGCATAAATGGAGGCTACGAATAATCCGCGAGATGCGCTGGTGGTTATGCCCACCCCGCTTTAGCCAGATATGCTCGCGCATGTTGAGCTCGGGTAAAGGCAATATATTCAATTCCTTGCGCACCATGCCGAAGAACGCCAGCATCACGTCCAGCGAGTGCTGCTGATTCCCCCGAAGCATCTCGTCACTCACAAAGGCGGCCTGCTCCTCGGCACCTAACAATGGCGCAAAACCATTAAAGCGCCCGGCTTCAGGTATGGGGAACAGCCACTGGATGTAGTCGTGGGTATGCTCCAGCCAGAAGTGTGACATCTGCCAGATCTCGTCTATCTGTCGGCCGCAGTGGTCTGGCGCCTCGCCCTTATAAAACCCAATAATTTTTTCTGCGTACCCCACGTTTAGCTCCTCGCGTTAACAGACAAGAGTTTCAGTTGGATTGCCTCTCCAGATGAGTGGTCAAGGGTGCAAGAGAGCGAATCACTGATACCAATATTGCCGAGCAAACTGCAGTCATTATAGGTGAGCAGGCCCTGAAACCAAGTCGTTATAGTCGTTATAGTCGTTACGGCATAACGATATTGACAATAGAGGTTGTTTGCACTAAAATTAAAAAATCACGAAACGGGAGAGGCGGCATGGAAATTCATTTTTCAATTAAGGGATCTGATGAAGAGGTTCTGAATTTTTTTGAGCAATTCGTGGGCGAGTCACGAGCTTCGGCATTGATCACGGCGCTGGACGAGGCGGGAGCGATTTCACGGGAGTCGCCAATTGATGATCCGATCTTCGAGTTGCTCTACGAGGCCAGCTGGAAAACGTTTTACCTGTGCCACATTTTGTATGTCGAAGATCTCTTAAATGAAGACGGCAACTACAGTCTTCCTTACGACTACCTAGAGACGAACTGGAACCTGCTGGACAGAAGCATTGCATCCAGGATTGGTGGCAACGTCAAAATTGCACAGCGCCTGGGTATCGATCCGATCCTTTCGACGCGCAAGCGACAAAAATCTCGTCACTGCATTCTGTCCCGTGAGGCCGGCCACGTTCTGCAATACACCCTGAGAGAGTGGGATACGGATTATCGGGAATGGCTGGCCGAGGCGCAGCTTGAGTACCCCGAGCCTCAAAATTGAGCAGATAGATCACAATGATACCGACTCACAAATGAAGGAATAACTGATGATCAAGCTGCCGTTTCTTTCCCCCTCAATGGTCGCCAGCGAGTCGTTGAAGTCCCTCATACTGGATCCGACCATGACGCCTTATCAGCCAATTCTGGGATATTGGCTGATCGAAATTGCCTTGATGTTTCGCTGGGAAGACGTTGGACAGCAGCAAATCGAGCTTTTAGATTGCTCGGAATTTCTCCATGTCACCGGCATTGATGAGGGTGTCGGCGATGAATTTGTCGAGAAATCCAGCACCATCAGGGGGGCACGACAGAAGACTCGTCGTTTATTAAAAAGGCGTCTCGCTCGGATGTCAGATCATGAGTTACCGGAAGACCTCCCACTCTTTAACAACATTACCTTGCTTGGGGACCTTCTGCATCTATCGGATGCTGATAAGGCCATTCTCGTTTTTGCAACTGCAATGAGTGCCTTTTCTGACTTTAGTACGGCTTTACTCTGCGGAGGTCCCAGTCCGGTAACTGCAGCTGAATTCTGTCGAGTTCTCGGCCACATCACAGGTTTGCCTGCTAAACAGCTTGAACGCTCGATCGCTAAAGATGGGCTACTGGTTGAATCGGGTTTAGTCGAGGTTGAACCCGGAGTCCAGGGCATCGATGACAAAATCGACCTGATTGAAGGACTGGATGAGGTTTTACTGACGGCACATAACGATGTGGAGGAAATCGTCAACCACTTCATACGCCGAGTAGAGCCGGGCACATTGACCCTCGCTAACTACCCTCACCTTCAACACGATGCTCATTTGCTCCAGGACTATCTAAGCGCTGCTATATCCAAGAGTGTCACGGGCACCAATATATTTTTGTACGGTCCGCCTGGCGTTGGCAAAACTGAATTCGCGGCAGCGCTCGCAATTGCGATCGACGCTGAGCTCTACGAAGTGGCCTTTAATCACAATGATGGCTCTCCTCTTAAGGGCCAGTCGCGCCTTCGCGCGTATCATTTTTGCCAGAACCTACTCGCCCACAAAAACAATGCCCTGCTTCTTTTCGATGAAGTTGAGGACGTTTTTGGAGGTGGAGAAAATGCGCTGTTTGAGTCGCTATTCGGTGATAGCGGAACCGGAAAAGCTGACACCGGTAAAGCCTCGGTCAATCGAACGTTGGAAAAGAACCGAACACCCGCAGTATGGATCGCCAATCAAGTGCAACAAATCGATCCTGCTTTTCGGCGCCGCTTCGATTATGCCGTCGGGTTCCCAGTGCCTCCCAAGGCTGTACGTTGTGAGATAATAAAATATCATCTTGCGCAGTTTCAGCCCACAGATGCCTGGATTGATGCGTTAGCGAACAATGAACAAATTACGCCTGCACAGTTTGAGCGTGCGGCTAAAGTAGCCGCTATTTCGGGGCAAAACAGTGCCACGGCGCGAAAGACCGTTGAGCGTGTACTCGATCAGAGCAGCCGTCTTCTGGGACAGCGCAATTTACCGAGACGGCCTAAGTCGGCAACAGGTTTCGACCTGCGCTACCTTAATACAACGCTTGACGTAACGCCGCTTATTGAGGGCCTACGAAAAACATTGAGTGGTACCTTTTGCTTTTATGGTCCTCCCGGAACCGGTAAGACTCAGCTAGCTCACTATATTGCCGACGCTGTTGGTGTGACGCCCTTGGTGCGACGAGCCTCAGATCTAATTTCCCCCTATGTGGGCGAAACTGAGATGAATATTGCATCAATGTTCAGTGAGGCGCGGGAGCAGGATGCGGCGCTTATTCTGGATGAGGCTGATAGCTTTCTAGGTGACAGGAAAGGCGGCACTCACTCATGGGAGGTAACCCAGGTCAATGAGTTCCTTACACAGATGGAAGCCTTTGACGGCATTTTCATTTGCACCACTAACCTGTTGGATAGGTTGGATCAGGCAAGTCTACGTCGCTTCATGTTTAAGGTACGATTTGATTACTTAACACCCGGCCAGAGTGCTGACCTGTTCGAGGAAAGTGTCCACCAGCTGGGGTGGACGGACGGGCTCAATGGGTGCCGGGACAGAATCACGGCGCTTTCCGGACTAACACCGGGTGATTTTGCTGTGGTTGCACGCCAACAGTCACTGTTGGTCTCGGAAAAGTCCGATGCCAAGGTTCTTTTCAACGCTCTAAAAGAGGAGTTGGCTCTAAAAAACATGGGTGGGCGCCCAATGGGCTTTGCCGCTAATCTTTGATGCAGGACAGTCGTTGAATAGGGGGTGTAATCGATAATAAGTTAATTCATAGTGTATTTTTAGTAAAGGTTTGATATAGGGTTAAGCGTTAGTGTTACTATTATTCATAGAGAGGAAAAATAATGGACGTGGAACAATTGAAGTTAGCTTATGATCGAGATGAGATAGTTCGTGCCATTTGCGACCATATGGCTGAACGCCCAAAGAATCAGAAGAGTACTAGGCTTCATAGAATGCTACACCACCTCAATCGCGAAGGGTATGATTTTAAGAGGTCTGCAGTAATAGCAGCATTTCGTCAGCTTCAGGAAGCTGACTGCGGGCGTTATGTTGAGGGACGCCACGGATATAAGTCTCGTTTTGATTGGTCTGTGAAGAGTATGTTGTTACGAGATACTGTTGAAGGCGACGAATCTGTCGAGTCTGTAGAAGAAATTGATGATGATTTCGAAGAATATGAAAGCGAAATGATAGAGCATACTTATGTTCTTAGGCCTGACCTAACTGTTGTGCTAGAACTGCCCGAAGATATTACTCCTCGGGAGGCACAACGGATCTCTCAGTTTGTTGACTCGCTATCATTTGATGAAGATTAAATGAAGTTTAGCGTTAATCTGATTGCCAAAAATTAACCACCCCCGGCCTCACAACATCCTGCACCGAAGCGTGGGGCCGACGGCTTAGCAAAGGGCGTTTCCCGAAAACGCTCAAAGCAAGTCCTCTGATTAAGTGCTTATGCGAAAGTACTCGCGTATTAATATTTATTAAAAACAGTAAATTACTGTCCATCTACCCTGGTTTTATTCTTTACAGATACTTACCCCATCGCGAGGAACTAGCTTGATATCAATATTCTCGGACATGCGGAAAACCTTTTGGTGGGCTTTATCTGAGTTATTGTCAAAGTTTGTGTATGACCGTTTAGGCGACAATCCTATCTGACTGATCGGTTAAGGGCTCCCCGTCCTGGAATTTCAAGTTATTCACGACCAATTCCAGTTTGTTGAACCTCGCTATTCGCGCAAAACTACACGTATCTCAGGCTGTGTTTGCCGAGGCTATGGGAACCAGTGTGGAAACCATTAAAAGCTGGGAAACCAAGCGCCGTAACCCTCCGGGGCTAGCCGCTAAGGTACTGACGACGATTCAGAACAACCCAGCTTTTTTTAATAAGCTTGCTTCGCTAACTTGCATTCTCGCCGTAACACATTGTAAGTCTTATATTTCTAGGCACTTAGCTTCAGGAGCTCATCATCCAGCCCATAGCGCACCACTTCAATCCGACTACTGCATAAAGATATAAAGTCACCGGTTATCACAGGGAGTTGAAATGGAAAAAATGCTGGATTGCTCAGAAGTGTTCCCAACGCACCCTTGCCTTCCAGGGTAGCCATGAGGGCGGATTCGAACATCAAAGTAGCCAAATTTGGATCAGTAATGCCGACAGAAGCGGCTTTCTCATAGCAGCCTTTGGTATCGGAATCTTTCAAAACTCCCCATGCAACGAAAGAGCGCACTGCATAACGAGAATTCCTAGCCACAGTCTCACGATCACCGTATTGCTCTTTCAAGCGATTAAATATTTGGGGCTGCGTGATTTGATCTTGAAGGTTTAGCAATCGCCCCGTTTGTTTTGCAACATTAAACCAGAACGGGTAAGAAGCGGAAATAACCGCCCAGTGCAACGGAAGCCAATCAGTTATCGGCATGCTTCTCGCTAATTTCAGCGCATCATTCCTGAAATTCACTAAGTCAACGTCTGGAGAGTACCAAGCTGCCAGAAGTGATATGGCCATTCCGTATGTTTTCTTACCTCTTTCACCAAAACCACCGCTTTGTTTCTGAGTACTCAAATACTCATCTAGCTCTGCCCTGATTTCCTTTACTGACAACCCTGCCAGCATCATTTGTACTGTCTTATCCATCCATGGCTTTTGTAATGTTTGTTTTATTCCGAGTTTCTCGTGCCTTGTAACCATCATTACTTTCTCTTTTCTAATTTAATTAAGGGCACGATAACTTCTTCAATGGCTGCTCCACCATGGCCGACGATGACGTCTCCCGGTTTCACGAATGCGTCGTGACCACCAGACACTAAGGGGAAGTAAGCTTCTGGTAATCCAATCGGCTGCCATTCCTGAGCAAACGAGAAGGCCTCAGCCACATGAGCGCGGAGTTCCGGAGTAGGATAGACACGCACTCGTTCACCGCGAGTTTCAGCAATCGCACCTTCAGATGGACTGCCTTTTCCCTCACACTGAATGTTACCGTGATCGGCTGTCAGCCAAACCTCATAGTCATATTCCAATAGCTGGCCTATCAGCTCAGCTAGGAAACCATCCTGACACCACTGTTTGATTTGGTTGTGCATCCCTGCTGAGCCTAGTTGCATCCCGTGCATAATCTTATCAACCTTGTCCACGACCAGCCCCACTACCTTAGTTTTCCCTGGATGGATTAGAGAGTCTAGAACGTCTGCAGCATTGCCATCACCAAGGCTTCGCTGGTAAGCGACATCCAGCCGTGACAGCCCCTGACCTTCCCAGAACTGCTTCCAATGCTTATCTTCACTGTTCGTTGAGTGAATGGATGAAGGGAAATAGAGAGGCGGCTTGCCGGAAAAAATTGACTGCCGCGATACCGAGGTCAGCGTTGGAATCCAAGCGAAAGTTGCAAACTCGCGCATAACCAGATTAGCGTCTTGTTTTTGCAAGAGCTGGCGAATAGTCACCCATTGATCTAAAGCCAAGCCATCAACCACAATCAACGCCACACGACCAGCTGAGCCCTCGATATCTCGAGCTAGACGACGCGGTACATGATGCAGCATAGCCATATTAGTTGGCGGTAAGTTAATTAAGCTAGAATAGTGTTCAGCAAGCCAACTAGAAAAAGTAGTATTCAATGCGTCGCCGATTTTTATGAGCCTAACCCGATGCTCTTTGCTCCCGCTGCAATGAACCAACGAAGACAGCTCAGCCCATTTTTGTGCAAATACCGTCCAGTCTGAATAACGCGCTTCGGTAGTGGGCAGCTCCTTCTCAACAAGGTCAAACAAACGAGTGAACCGCAACTCCTTATCGTCCACGTTCGTGGTGGCGATACCACTCCGAATCCAAGACTTGCCATCCACTTCAATGCCTTTGATTTCTACAGGAATAAGCTTTCTTTCAATAAATAGGTTGTCGATGTAGACCTTGATGTCCTGGTGATCAAACGGCAAATGCTCAGGACCGGAATACGTGAGCTTGTATACAGATGAGCCTTCCCGCACTTTATAGGCATTACCGAGTTTGGAAAGAAATAGCGGCCAGCGTTCCTGCAAAAAAGTGAAAAATGCTTCATCATCTAGAACGATTTTAGAGAGCGGCCAACCGCTGAATCCACCATAACCTTCGAGAACCTGAATAAGCCGCTCGGCAAGTATCGGCGAGAGCTGAATCTTCCCGTAGTGCAGACGGAGTAGAGTGCGAAGCAGGTCCACCTCGTTGACAATTAATTCTGACGCGATTCCGAATACATGGCGAAGAATAAAATCCTTAGTGGCGTTGTCTCCCATACGGTTCGGCGGCGACTTGCGCTGAGCATCAAAAAGCAAATCCAACAAGCTCCTGTCGAGCTTTTCAACGACCGTATAGCTAAAATTAGGAAATAGACCCCCTAAGTTGAATGATAGCTTACGGCCTGTATGTAGCAGATCGTAAGGCAGCGATTCCAGATCCGTATCCTGCAAGTGAAGAACCACCACTAGGTCTGTATGCTCATCCCGATCCCAGATCGTGCGGTACTTAGACTCATAGGCGTATCTAAATTCGACTGGGTCACTGAACTCAATCAGGTCGAACCCGCGCCCGCGAAGTTCCAATGCAAGCTTTTCCTCGATCAGTAGGCAATCCGGGTCCGCAACCAGAGTCAGCTTGCTAACATTAGGTATAAAGTCGTGCAGGATGGCATCTCGCCAACTACTCATTGAATCCCTCCATTGATAATCCGCAGCATTAGCAGCGGTCGGATTTCCGGCACGATTTGCCGAGCTGACTGAAGCTCTTTCTGCCATTCGGATTCATCGACATCACAGTGGGCCAGACGATACTGGCGCACTTCGAGTAGCCCCACCCGCTCTATAGCCTTCCTCCGTGAAGTAAAGGCAACCATGCCGCGTTCCTCTTCTCGGGACACCGAAGCTATATGCGCCTGCTGCAGGGCGTCAAACTGCGCCTGTCCGGCCTGTTCAGCTGCTTCCTGCAAACGCTCATGGGCGGTCACGGATTCATCCTGGCCTAGAGTTGCTTGCACCTCAGCTTCTGCTGTCTGCAACGCATCCCAGATATGACGGGCAGTAGGTAAAAACAGTTTGCCTTCCTCGCTCAAAAAAACACTGACATAGCCCCGCCTCACCATAGGGATGCGCAGAAACTGTGTTTTCTGGTGCATACCGGCCTGAACGCGGATCTCAAAAAGCCCCCAAAAACCCGAGATGGTTGCCGGTAGTCCGCCTACTGTCACGCTGGGCAATGGCTGGCCAGCCGCGAGCTGCGGCAGGTTCAGGGCCAGCCCACGGATGCGACTGTTTTCAAGATTAAGCAAGGTGGCATCAGTCAGGCGCTCTACTTCCCGTGCGTTGAACACGGCTTTACGGTGTTCCTGACCGTCCGGCCACTTCAGGTCCCACCAGGAGCGTTTACGACTGGCCACCCCACCATGGGAATTGAGATAGCCCACTGTCATCCGCTCCAACCAGTAGGGTAGCGGATGAGAGCGCAGACGCTCAGCCTCTTGCGCATCCGGCTCTTCGGAGATGCCATAGATGGTGGAGGACTCGCTCACCTGTTTAATCTCATCACGAATCCTGGCTACCGTGTGATCAACGGAGGTTTCGATACCGTCAGGATTAAGGATGGCCGAAGCGAACACATCCTCGAACAACTCACCGGCCTGGGCGGAATCGAGTACGTCGCCGGTCTTGTCGATGCCAAACTCTTCGAAGATCACCGAAAGCTTTTGCTCCAGAACTTCGCGAACCCGATACTCGATTGAGCCCTCAAATACGAAATTGATCGCTTGGACAGTTTTGGGTTGGCCGATACGGTCAACGCGGCCGATACGCTGCTCCAGCCGCATCGGGTTCCAGGGGATATCATAGTTGATAATAACGTGGGCGAACTGCAAGTTCAGGCCCTCACCGCCCGCGTCGGTGGAAACCAGCACGCGGTGTGATTTGCGGAAGGCGTCTTGGGCCTGCATGCGTTCCCCCATGTCCATGGAGCCGTTGAGGGTCGCCACCGAGATGCCTCGAGCTCCCAGAAATTCCTTCAACATCTGCTGGGTAGGTACAAACTCGGTGAAGATCAATACCTTCAGATCCGGTTCATTTTCCTCAGCTTGCAGCTTGTAGATCCACTCGATCAGCGACTCAGCCTTGGCGTCCGGCCCCGTTTTTTCGCAGCGCACCGCTGCATCCAGCAGTGCCTCCACATGACTGCCTTCGCTTTGCAAAGCTGATACATGGGATTTCAACAACTCATCAAGCAGCTCTTGGCCGTCCATGTCATACAGATCGTCGAAGTTCTGCGACCCCTCCTCGACGTTTTCAAGCTCCGTCAAGCGCAGGCTGGCTTGCTGTTCACCTTGCTTGAGTACGGCGAGTCGCCGTTCCAGTGTGGTGCGGATTGCCTGGGTGCTTGAGACCATCAGGCGTTGCATCAAAATCATCAGAAAGCCGATGTGGTGCTTCTTCTCCCGCAGGGCTTGGTTGTAGCCCTCGCGCACATAGTCGGTTACTGCCTCGTAAAGAAGCTGCTGCAAGTGGTGACGGCTTTCCCATACCACCGGCACCATCTGTGTCCGCCGGGGCTTAAAGAGCGGCTTGCCATCGGCATCGATGGCCTTGCGCTTTTCAGTGCGGATAACATACGGAGCCACTCGGTCGCGAGAGACGCTATCTATATCAGGGAAGGCGTCATCATCCAGCAGGTTCATCAGGCGATGAAAGGCATCTGTCTTACCCTGATGGGGCGTAGCCGAAAGCAGCAGCACGTAGGGCGCTGCTTCTGCCAACCCCTTGCCGAGTTTGTAGCGCGCGACCTGGTCGGTGCTTCCGCCAAGACGGTGGGCCTCGTCCACGATCACCAGATCCCAACCGGCGGTAATCAGATCTTCGAAACGGCTGCGGTTGTATTCCGCGACGCGCTCAGCAGTCCAGCCTCGTCGCTTGTCCATGGGCTTGACTGAATCCAGTGAGACGATGACCTGATCGAACATCGACCAGGCTGATCTTCGGTGGTCTGCCACTGAAGCCAGACGCTGCAAAGTGCCAATGTCATCGCCTAACACAAGCTTGAACTGCTCGTTGAAATGGGTCTGCATTTCCGCCACCCACTGGGTAGCGATGCCTTTAGGAGAGACAATCAGGATTCTGCGTACAAGTCCGCGCAGCTTGAGCTCGCGCATGACTAGCCCAGCCTCGATGGTCTTGCCGAGCCCCACCTCGTCGGCCAGCAGGTAGCGCACGCGGTCTCCGGAGATGGCTCGAGACAAGGCGTGAATTTGGTGCGGCAGCGGGATAACGTTGGACTCCATAGGAGCCAACAGCACATGGCCGTCGATGTCGCTAGTGGAGCCTTCGAGCACCTCGGCCACCTTGGCGGCAGCGGCCACATAAGCAATTCGTCCGGTTTCGATTTCCGGCTGCAGTTCGGCGCTCAGCGGCTGCAAAGTGGAGCGAGGCACGCGAACCACAGCGTCCTGGTTTGGCAACCAGACACGGCATATAACTCGCCCCCACAAGGTCTGTTCTTCGATGACCTTGCAAGCACTTTGGTACTTTGTATTGTATTGCCACATAGAGCCTTTTAAACCATAAATCTATCGAATATTTTTTGCAAAGATACGCGTAGAAGACTTTCCTTTATTCTGTGAATCGGATTTTCAGGTGCATATTCAATATGGCAGCTAACTGCTGACTTATTTAACTCAACGCTGCTCGGATCAACTATCGACTTTATTGCGTTATGATTTTCATCATTTATTTCAAGTAACAGACACTTATCTTCGCGAATACAATATGGTTCCTGCGCCTTCAAAATTTGATGAAATAACATGAACATTCTGCCTTCAAAAATCTGGACAAATTTTTTCTGCGCCTGAAGCTGCCTCAGATTGAAACCAGGTCTATTGCTATTGCCCTTTCTTTTCGTTAAAAGCCTCTGAAGGTGTTCAAGTGAGTCTTTATTCTTTTGATGAGAAGTCTCTACGTAGTAGATTTCAGTAGCTTCAATTCCTATATATTCACCCTCAACAGTTTTACAAAAAAAATCCAAATCGCAAGTAGCATTTCCCTGCGGTTCAGTTTTCTCTCTCCAGTCCCAAAAAGAAATAGGCTGTTCTGTTGGCTCATTTTTTAGGACACAGCCTAATGCTTTCTTGTGCCACACCCGATAATCCCATAGTTCTCCACTTTCTAATGTTGGTAAATCGGTGGTAAAGTCAATATTAGTTATCGAAAGTTCTGGCATATCTACAGGCCATTGAATGTAATGTTCGTTATCAGAGTTCTTTTCAAAGACTACATGCAATAGCTCACCGGTATTCCAGTCATAACAAATTTGCGCCCAAATGCATTTTAATTTTTTTTCCAAGCAGTAATTACTCAACCAATTACTGAAAACACTTTTCTTGGATTCATAAAGTAATTTTTTCATTCAGTCAGGACCTATTAATCAGCCAAGCGAGTAACGGCCTGGTCGTACCACATGAGCAGTTTGGGGTCTTCTTCTATTATGTTACTAGGAATCTTATCAGCCACTGAGACAATCAGGGCGTAATCGCGCTCTTGCCAAGCTTTTTTAAACCCAGCGCGAATAGCCTCTAGACGAAATTTTTCACCTCGCTTGAATGTTCCTTTTCGATATTTGTACTCATCGAACTCCTTGAGCAACGATTTCTCGCGCAGCTTTTCAAGGTCGCCAGCCTTATTTGGATCGGGCACGTACCAGCGGTCGCTCGCCTTGTCGACCAGCGCCGGATCATCCTTAGGCAGATTTCGCAGCTCTTTCCAGTTAGAGGAAAGATAAGCATGAATCTGTTCTGGTACAGGACCTTTGCCATCGTAGTTAAGGAAGTTTTGATTTAGCAATTCGCGCAAGTCGAGCTGCGCTTCATTTTTACTCCAGCCTCCAAGCTGTTGCATAAACTGCGGGTTTATATCAGAAAAGGTTTGCGGCTTTTCTTTAACCAACTGCTGGAGCCATTGAATAGCGGAAGCCTCGTCAGAAACAAACATAGTCATTTGTTTTATTTCACCAGAGGTTATCTTTTTACGGTCGTATTCAACCACTTGGTCTGGCAAGAAATACATACCGTTCCGCTCACTGAATCGCTGAGCTAGACCACTCTGAAACTCTTGGCTGGAGATTGGCACTGGATAACCCTTTTGGACGAAATAAGCCACCATTTGATCGAATAGTATGCGCGGATCGCGCTCGGGAACAAAAAACATCGATAGCCCTTGACGCTTGGTGATCGGCAGATACTTCAAATGGGTGGCAACAAAATCCCACACACCCTCTTCAGTTTTTGCCTCATTCTGAAAACGCTCTTCAAAACCGCCGTTGGGCTTATAAGCAGAGATAACGAGATCTTGTTTAACAGCTGTAGGAGTAGTAACAGCTTTGAAACTGCCTTGCTTCTTGTCTAAAGCTGACACATTAGCAACAATAAATCCTGCCTCTGTTAGCGCAGCTTGAATACTGTTCCAGACCGAAGCTTTCGTATTAGAAAACTCTACTGTAATCCAGCGGCCTTTTTTTAATGTGCGATATGCTTCTTTAAAGCAAAGCGTCATCAATAGGCGATAATCTAAAAGGCTTTTCTTTCTCACACTATTTTCAATAGCTTCAGATTTTTCGTTTGTAAATATTTTAGCCCACGCTTCGGAAATAAAGTTAAGCTCCGAGTACATAATGTTCGCCCCAAAAGGGGGATCAATAAAAATATAATCAAGAGACTCATCTTTAAGATTAGTCTGTGCTGCGCTACCAGTTGATACAACTTGATACTTATCGACGCTTCTTAAAGACTTTATAATGATCGGGAGTTTTTGCCTTAATATACCTTGAAATATATTTTTCTCTACGGGCAAAGAGGATATATATAAGGTACCTGATTGATAACCTGTTAAAACTGGTTTTTTTCCACCTCCCTTAAAAATCACTCGCGTCATTAATGTACTGTGAGTGAGGTCGTATGAGTTAACAATAAAGTCTAAAGCCTTACCTATTCTATCGTTAGGTAGATTTTTTCTTAAGACTGATAATACATAAAAATTTCGTTTAGTATAAAAATCTCTAATACGTCTGACACCGTGAGAAAGCTTAGGTTGGCGTGTATTGAAACCATCCGGTATTTCTTTTTCACCACTTATTTCATGGACATCCATGTCATTTATTCTATTGATTAAATCAAAATCTTCTAAATCAGGTTTCTTTTCGTGTCGCTTACCCTCAACAGTATAATTAATAAGCACCGGAACTTGCTTGGCCTTTCTTATTATGGTGTTCTCATCGCGGGAAAATTCTGAAACCCAAAACCTCTCCAAGTTACTCCTTGAATTACTCACTCCACAACTTGAGCATTTTATAAATTCCCGCATCTTTCCTAACGAGTGGTCAACCGCAGACTCCCAAAAAATAATCTCAGATAAACAATTTGGGCATGTAAAAACATCAGACCATATCGTATAGTTTATTTTTCCTTTTTTTCCGGTCGGTTTATGGCGAGTTTCATAAAGCCATCCATACTCTTTTTCTGCGTTTGAAATTATATTTTTTGCTGCTATTTCAAGCGCACTCACATCAACAGGGGCATTAAAATTATAAGCAATGAAGCCCGCTGCTATGGAAAGGTCATTTAAAATAGCTCTACGCACTCCAAGCTTTGAAAATGGTATCCAAACCTTCTTACCATTTTCGTCTACCTCTTCCTGAAGGATTGTGCCATCGGGCTTCACTTGATAGCCAAGAGAAATCACCATATCGCGGTCGCCACACATCTGTGCGGCCACACCAGTCATACCCGTACCGCAAAATCCGTCAAATACTATATCTCCCGGCTCCGTGTAGTGGAGGATATAACGCATAATAGCTTTATGCGGCACTTTAGTATGGTAAGAATGTGCGTCGTAAAATAAACCACTTCTTCCTTCGCTCACATCAGCTGCAAGTGGTTCCCTATGGTAATGGTAGTTTTGACACTCCAACTTCTGAGCCTCCCACTCTGCAATAAAATCTGCCATCCATGGATTTGGACAGGCAGTATAATACGGAGGATCACTTAGATTCAGGATGTTTTCGTCGTTGCCGATAGGAAAGCCTTCGATTTTTCGAAACTCTGGATCCTGCAGTTTCTTACGAAGTTCCTCAGTAAAGTAGGCTCGCCGCACCTCTTCATTCTCGAACGTTATGCCGAGACAAGTGACAGGCCCTGTTTTTTTTTGCTGGCCGGTATCGCCAAGTTCTAATGTGTTCTGTGTCATTGCAAATACGTGCTCCATTCACTGAGCGATAGCTAGGATGTCTAGATATTGTTGCCAAATGTGATCAAACGCTGACGGTGATCTATCCTTGTGGCCCATTAACACCAAGCGACGCTTCGCCCGGGTCAACCCCACGTACATCTGATTTTGCTGTTGGGCATCCGTCAAATCATAATGTTCGAAATATGGAAGAATTACCAAGTCAAACTCCAAGCCCTTGGCATTGTTAATTGAAGTAAAGTGCCGAATATGCCTGCGTGAAAGATCTATTTTGTCGGACATTTCAGCATCGACCATCTCTTCGGCCAGGCTTGGTTTACAGGCATCAAAGAACTTCGTCGCAAGCTCCTCTGTTGGCAAAATAACCACTGCCGTTTCTTTAGGTTTTGCAGATTTAAGCAGATCGACTGTTTTGGTAATCAACTGAAACTTTTCTGCAAAGTGAAACAGCTCTGGGCCTCTGATGTCATCAGGTGCGTTGATCAACCGCTCCAGCAGTTCATCGTCAGGAATCTCACCCAGCGCACTGCCCTGCATTTCCAATCGGAACCGAGCACTAAACCATGCAATACCTGGTGCTTCTGCCTGCCGCATGTTCTTGCTCAACTTAACTTCTTCCAGGCGCTTGCTTGGAAAGCAGCTTCGCACATCGATTCGGCTACCATTGTGAAGTTTTTGAGCAGAATCCCCCACCACGGTTACGGCAGAATACTCTGGCCTCGCCTGCTCCGACATCAGATAGACTTGTTGCTCGGTAAAGTCTTGTACTTCGTCAACAAATACTGACTGATAAAAAAAAGTTGTGGTTAATCGTTTCGGGTTACCCTCAAATCCCCGGCCCACCAGATGAAATAAACACAGCAGAAGATCAATGTCTTCATGTGACAGTTTTCTGTCATTCAGTTGT
This sequence comes from Vreelandella vilamensis, assembly GCF_031451755.1. Classification (NCBI taxonomy): domain Bacteria; kingdom Pseudomonadati; phylum Pseudomonadota; class Gammaproteobacteria; order Oceanospirillales; family Halomonadaceae; genus Vreelandella; species Vreelandella vilamensis. The sequence goes on from NZ_JARWAN010000002.1 coordinate 75,648, forward strand.
TCTACGATTTGTATGGCAACTTTCTGGTCGGGAAATTGTGTTGCATCCGACTCCAAGGCATCTACATAGGCGTCAGCGAGAAACCCAAGAGGATTTAATAACGCTCTACGCATTCCCGTTGAAAATACAGTCCTCACAGACCTGCTTGTTATTTCCTGTTCTTTTGGTTTAGCAGGTAGACCGTCACCGGGCTGTTCTTCATCAGGTTCGCTTTTAACATTTTGTGTAGCGGGTGTAGTGGGCAGCTGCTTTTGTCCCAGTTTTCGTTGAACTTGCAACTTTTTGAGTCGTCTCGCCTGCTGGACATACAACTTCTGAGCAGACTCAGGAAGAAGTCGAAAATAAAGGTCCTCGACATCAGAAATAACAGCTAGTAATTTTTCGCCAGTCCTCTCGTCGCGAACCAAGCATCTATTTTTAGCCAAAAAATCCTTTGTCACTTGCTCAGATGGCAATGGTTCATCTGACTGACTGAGCATAGTGAGCTGAGAATCCACCAAACCATTCTCGTCAAAAAACACTAGTCGAGCAGATGTGCTTACATAAAGTGCCACTTTCTCAGAAATCAGTAGCTTAGCTAGCTCGTGTTCGCTGAACGCATGCCAATAATGCTCGCCGAGGTTTACCCAAAATGTGTTGGGGCCCAGCACTTCATCACGAACACTCTCGATACAGCTGTTAATTCTCTTTGCTAGGCCATCAAGTGCAAAACGGCCCTCGTCCCTTGAACGAATTAAATCTCGACTTATTGACGCTAGCTCAGTACGAAGTCGTTCTATCGCAGGTCGAGCAATCCCAGCAGCAAGGTGATTAACGTCTGGCTTGAATACTTTCACGACCTCATCAACAGTAGGCACCGACTTCACTAGAACCGCTGCCCATTGATGGGCAATGGCACGATCTGCTGCTTTCAACCACGTCATAGTGGTATCTGGATGGGTCCCTCGGGGTTTATCAAGCCCAGACCACCGTCGCGACCCTTTACGCGGTTGGTCGACTTGTCGAAACTGCCGAAGTCTACTGCGAAGTTCAGGGTACTCTTGAACCGGAAGGTTAGGCAGGTCCAGACGGCGGCAGGTCTCCTTAAGGTACTGTATTAATTCCCCCGTGCGTACAAACCCTACGCTACTTTCCGGTGAAAACTGACCGGCAAATGTGCCGGACCAATAATCTCCAAGCTCACCATGAATGTCCCGAAACTCTTCTTCACCAAAAACATTCTGGGCGTTGAAGTCACAAAGCATCTTGGTCCGCCCCAGCGCTGCCGAGGTTTTTCCTGACCCTGCAACACCTTCAACGTACATAGCACCTATCGGTGAACGAGAAATCACTTGGTCCTGTTGAGGCGTACGATCCAAATAGAACCTCTCACTAAGACCAAAATACTCATCCACAACTGATGGCCCGATTAATTGGTCTTCATCCTCCTCTTCCTGATCAGCGATCATCCAATTTTCTTCATCTTCGTCTTCGTCGATTTCATACACAGTGAGAGCGACAGGAGCAGGCGACTCAATTGGCTCAACAGGGGGTAACTCTTGGGGGGGCTCTGGTGAGTGGGCAGTTCGGCTTTTATCTCGCTTTTCTTTTTCGCTCGAGCCAGTGCTTAGCGCTGTAGCTTTTTTATTCAGGAAAGCCCGTAGATTGGTGACCTCTGTCTTTCCTTGTTTCTGCCGCAGTTCCATGCGTAAAAAATTGCGCACATTGGGCTCAAATGCTGCTCCCTCAAAACGGTCAAAAATACGAACCTCTGAAACAGTAAAACTGCCCCAAAGGGGCGACTCACGCTTATCTCCAGCTTGCAAAATTGCACACAGCCTCCCCACCGGCGAATGGGGCGTAGCATAGCCCGATGAGCGGTTCGGGTAGACAGCTGGCGTCGAGCTGAGACGAAAAATCAATGTACCTTCATTCTCCGTATCGATAACTACTGTCTTACCGTAGGCATGTCGCCTCAGTGGCTCGTACTGGGCACGGCGACCTTCTTCGTAGACCATTCTATCGGCATAGTCGATTACACCAGTGAGCACCTCTAGCTCTTCTTTTGATCTATATATTTTCTCTTTTTTTTCCATACCCACGATATCACTCCATGACGATTCTTACTTTTGTAGGGTCTTGCCCCTTTGTGAGCTGATCAATGTATACCTCGAAACGCTTCTTCATCTCTGCCGGAGTGGCCGGTCCATCGGTAACTTCTAGCGCTTGTTGCAGTTCCTGAGCTTTAACTGTGACCTTAATTAAACCGGACAGCACTTCTTTCAGGGCTTGTACGAAATTATTTTCAACAGGCGCTGGTAGTTTCTTCACTTGCAAAAAGACTTCCAGCGGTTCACGGTCTTCGCTCTTCAACAAACTCATGTTGGACTGAGTGATTGGATCGTCCAAGTTACTGAGGAGGGTAGAGGTCCAGGCCGCTACCATGGTATCGAGTTGGGCATCCATTTGATCAATGATCTGCGAGCCTATCGCCGAACTAGTTTCGACCGAAGGCCTAAAACCACAATGCGGACATACGGGTGAGGATCGAAGGTTGTGCTCAGTCAGTTCAAAACAAGTTGTCAGCCCAGCCAGGCGGTTCTGATAATCGGTGAGCTGCTGCCGGGGCATCAAATCAATACCGGCTAGCTTGAGCAAGTCTTGTAACCGCTGGTCGTTACGCAGGCTCGCTTTTCGCTGATCATCACTTACACCGAGCCTCGCTTTAGTGTGCATGCCTATATAGGCCACAGTGTAATCTTTCTTCAAGCTCGAGAGTTTGGCTCCGATGCTCCGTGACTGGCTCGCTAATTCGGTTAGATCTGTCTGCTGAAGAGCATCCAACACATCCTTACGGGTGGTCATCATGCGATCTATCCATTCATGATCAGCAGGCAACACTCCCTCTGCTGCGGAAAGCCAGGACGCGGTTGGTCCATGCTCCATCATAAATAACCGTAGAGCGTCCAATTCATCGAGTGCCTTCACAGCTTTTTTATGGGCCAGCACCTCGTTAGCGCTATAACGGAAGTTTTTTAGCTTACCCGGCGAGGAATACGCTTGGAGTGATTCAAAGAAGTTTTTTGCTTTATCCAGGCCAGCGGTATGAGATGCCAAGTCGGTACTCGCAAGTAAGTCCAGCCCCCAGAAAGAAAGCCCTTCTCGCAGGGTCTGCTGGGTCATGACGATACGCTCGACGATCTTACTCACACTTTGCTGCAACTGCTGAACTGGTTCATCACCCCCTTGCGTCACCAATTGCGCGTTCCCAGGAGGCAAGCCTAGCAACTCGAATAACGCCTTGAGCGCAGGCAGGTTCCACTCTTTGGGCTGCTCTAGATGCTTGAAGCGGACTAACTCATCCATGCTGGTTGAAGCCAGTTGATGTAGCCCTGTAGCGTCAAATTTCCTGCCTGGAATGGAGAGCACTATATCACCGGCGTAAACCAGCACTGCCACCAATACACACACCCATTCAGGCTCTAAACGCGAACCTCCCGGATTCATATATTCAAGGCCGTAGTCATCCTGGATAATCTCACTACGGTTTACCACTTGACCATGCCCTTTCGCCTTAACTACACCAAGGATGAACTTGGTGTAGTTCGACATGTAGGGATCGATCTTCTCACCATCAAGCAATCCCAGTGCATCCAATACGGCAGTGGCTTGCTTGGTACGGTTCTGCCCAGCAATGGTTCTTAGTGCATCTTGAGCAGCTTGGGCGCGGTTGTTGCCGGTGATCAAGACAGAAAAGAATGGATAATCTGGAGCTTGGTCCTCGAAGTGCGTAGCTAGGCAAACACCAGCAATAGTATTCACCAAGTCGCGGAAGTTAATAGTTTCATGCGGCGAAAGACCAGACAGATCTCGGACCGACTTTCCTTTGGCCCATTCGGTCATAGACTTTGTGCGCCCCTGATAAGTCACTTCAAACGCATCGCTCATATGCTTCTGCAGCCACTGGACGAGCCTTTTCAAAAAAGCGTTAGCTTTTGATTCATAGGTGACTTTAGCGTGACCCGATGAGGTAGCTGCAAGGTCTAGTGCGGCTGCATAACTCTTCAATGCAGTTTGGAATTCTTCATTGTGACCTTTCAAGCGAAAGAAAACTTCATCCCCGTTTTTTTCGTTTATGAAACGGCTTAGCTTTCCATCTGGGTCGAAGGGCTGAATAAAGTACAGATAAAAATCCCGGGTGGGTACAGCTGTTGAACGCTCATTCGGAGCACCAAAAAAAAGATAGCCTGTACGGGCTGCGTTTCTTTCCTGCCAAACGAGTTCGTGTTGCCAGATTTTGTAGCCAGTTACATAGGTGGCATCTTGGCATTCCATGACCCGCTTAAGTGCCTCGTAATAGAAGCGATCAAGCTGGCCTTGACCCAAGCTTTCAGCCCGAGTTCTTACTTTCTCGTCATAATCGATGTCCTTGGAAACATCAAGGTAGAACTGACCGCTTAACCTCCCTCTATCATCAATTTCTGTTGCTGAAATAAACTGGCCGCTGACCGCTTGGCTAATCAGGCGGATTGCCGTTTCTACTTCACCACGCAGATCATCTGCAGGATCATCGCCTCCAAGTTCGGCAATCATTGGGTCAAACAAACATAAGGAATCCCGAAGTGCCTCAGCAGTAAGTCCATTCGGCGATGAAAGGCTACCCACCGTAAGGCGATGTACGCTTAGCCCACGAACTATTCGCAGTGCAAAATTCTTATTTTTTTTCTTTTGATAGTTTGAGTTAACTAAATTCTGCAACGTGTTGCTGCAGTCAATCACCTGCTTGATCTCTGGCACTGTTCGATAAGCAGCATTGGTTGACAAAACATCCCAGTAACTATCGAATGCAATCAAACCTGGCTCGTCCTGCGGTATATCCTTACTTAGGATGCCTTTCATGCTCATAGACAGCGTTTTGAGCACCTCACGCTTTTCCACCACAGTCACTCGTTCAAACGTATCAATGTAGTCAGGATGCACCGGAAAAAGGCGAACAAACTCATCGATACGCTCGTTAAGTCCACCGTAGTATTTGGCAAAGGGCATCAGGTATTCACGGATCTTGGCCTGTTGCTCGGTCGTCTTTTTAAGCAGGCGCTCTGCCACAACGAATTTTACATCACTGCGGGCGATAAGAACCTGTTCAAAGCGGTCCTTAACCCGACGGATGCTATCGGCAACAAAGGCGAAGCGAGGGCTGTCAAAAATAGCTTCCTGAACACCGGCTATGAAGCGGAAACGCAGGTCCTTACACACCTCACCGATCTCACGGAGAAAATTGAGGTCGAGGATCAGTTCTTGATCCTTGCGGGTACGCAAGTAGTCGAGCAGCTCATCGACCACCAACAGGAGGCCATGTTCAGGGTAGATCTCGCCAAACTTGGCCATCATGTCCTCGAAGGCACGTTTGTGGCTGCTGATGGTTCCTGCTTTGGGAAACACATACTCCACGCCGATATTTTCGAGATGCTCTTCCAATTCGCCCACCAAGATGTCGCGCAGGGACATTGTGGTGGCTCCGATTTCAGTACGGATAACTTTAAAACGACCAGCGACCTTTTCAGCGGCGTCGCGAACATCGTCGTGGTTCAACTCATCCAGAAGAGACGCGTCTGCGGCAAGGCTCGAGACCACTGACATTAAATGCGATTTACCGGTTCCGTAGTTACCGACGACCAGCAGGCCCTTGTTATCGACCGGTTTTTCAAATTGGAGCTGAAGAAAGAGAGCTTCAACGTTCTCTTTTTCTAGTTTTCCATTTTTATAAATTCTTCCAGTGAGTTTCTCTGCCATTTCCTCAGAAATAACATATGAACTCACGAGCGTATGCGCGGCACTGGATTTGCCAGCATCACGCAATTGAACGACCGTCTCAATCGGATCGAACTGAATAAGTTCTCCGTATTTCATACCTGCCCTGCCTCTATATCGTTATTAGCCGAATCGACCGTTGCCGTGCCATCCATGTCCACAATCAGTGCTCCGACCGAGTCATAGCTACGATGCTCGGGATGGCCGGTTTCGGCATACAAAAGCCTTCCGGCATCCATAACTCCATTCCATGAAGCCACCACAGTCCGATTCCTCGAGATGGACTGCAGCAAGCGCAAGGGATCCTGTTGAAGATCCTTATCGAATAGGATTTCTAGATTATCCAGCACCACGAGTGGCTGAGTCTGAGCGGCTATTTTGTCAAGGATGCCCGGTAACCGAAGCGTCCGCTGCTTTACTGTCAGCTCAAGCAGTTCGCCTGATAGCGTCAGGTTGACGTTGATGACGGTTGCCCCAAACTCCTCGGCAATATTTTGAAGAACACCGGTTTTTCCAGAGCTGGTTTCGCCCACTAGCAACACGAGACGGTGATAAAGTTTTTCAGCTGACTGAAGTGATCGCTTTACTTTGTCGGGTATCCGCTCGGCCACAATAGCTCCTTACTGCTCGGTATTTGACTTATCGGGTCTATCAGCCGCACCGCCAGCCTTAACCCAGGTATCAACCTCATCTTTTTTGAACTTCCAAAACCGCCCCATCCGATGAGCCGGCATCGAATGCTTGTCGATCCAGCGATAGACGGTGTCACCACTGACACCGAGGTATTTACTTATTTCATCTACTGATAACCAACGGTCTTCGAAATTAGCCATTTCCCGCTCCTGATGGGCAACAGGTACCGCTCTGAAAGTACGTTGTTGAATTGAGGCGATGTAAACCTAGCTCACATAGCTGATGACTATAACTTGGCACTAAAAGGCACTCAATAAATTTAATCTGCGTAAAAGGGCATAGGACTGCTTAGAGCCGTATAGTTTTGGTTTTTACCCATGCTAGGAAAATTAACCAAAAAAGCTTATCGCTTAAACTCCGTCCCCTTTCAAGTAGCTTCGGCGCGATGTTCTATTCATAATCAAAGATAACCTAGCTCTGCAAACGATTTACAGCCTTCGCTACCCACCACAATGTGATCAATCACCTTGATATCCATCAGCCCCAGGGCTTCCTTAAGTCTCTCAGTAATACGCCGATCAGCATCGCTAGGTTCCGGGTCACCGCTGGGATGGTTGTGAACCAGGATGACAGCGGCGGCGTTGTAGGCCAGCGCTGCCTTCAGCACTTCCCGTGGGTAGACACTGGCGGCATCAATTGTGCCCCGAAATAGCTCCTCGAATCGGATCACACGGTGCTGGCTATCCAGGAACAACACGCTGAAGACCTCGTGCTCGTAGTCCTGCAATAACAGCCGCAGGTATTCAAAGACCTGAGCAGGCTGAGTAATCTTGCGGCCTTTAGCGAGCTTACGCCGCGCAAAGCGTTTGGCCATGGTGATGATGTCGGTTTCGGTCACGGGCGAGGTGACGTGATACGTGCCCGCCACTTCTCCGGCTTTGAGTTTGCTGTGCGTCATGGTTGCCTCCAAAAAAAGAAAACGCCGGGGTGTTGGCCCCGGCGTTTATGTCGTCAGATATGTTGCGTATCGGTGAGTGGTTGGCATCAAGCCGCCATCACCTGACTGATACGGCGCTCCATCTCTTCATGGAACGCCTCAACGCGCTCGGCAATGGTGCGAATCATAATGTCGTCGCGATAGGCGCGCTTAATAAAGAGCGGCATACCGGGCCAATAGCTCACGAAATCGATCCATTCCCGCTCGCTGACCCATAATCCACCTTGGCACTGCGCGACGTGCTCGGCGGGAATCTCACCGCTTAGCAGTACCTCGATCTGGTATTTAGGCAATTTGGTTTTGATTTCCAACAGGCCGTTATCGCCTATGAGGCTGTCGGGCGAGTAACCCACGTCGTGATTGAGAATAATACCGACTTCCTGCGGCTCAGCTTCTCCCGTGGCATCGCGGTAAAGCTCGCGGGCCACGCCTTCTAGCTCATGGCCGCGCCGCGTATGGGCGTTGCCTTGAAACGGCTCGGCCAGCTCGCCAGTGATCCGCTCGCCAATCAATTGGTGCATATACGAAAAGGCCCCGGTGCCAAATCCACCAGGACCTTTGCCTTTGACCAGTAAGGTCTTGAGTTCTGACATGGTGACGCGCCCTAAGCGCGCCGCCAGCCATTCGGGGGAGCCTTGCTCCATGTGAAGCACGTCCATGGTGGCCTCCTTTGAATGAGGATTTAGGTTGGATAAGAGTGGGAGCGCTGGTTATTGAACGGCTCGCTTCGCTAGCGAGGCGCGCAGCTTGTCAAAGTCACTTTGTGGCACCTGCACCGCTGAACCGTATTTGCCGCCGAACCACTCCTGGGTGGTCGCGGGGCATTGGCTGATCAAGCGCTGAATTTGCCCTGCCTGAAACGGCGTAACGAGTTTCACGCCGCCGCCCGCATTGCCGTTATCGTCTTGCCCGCGTGTGGTGATATTGAGCAGCGCGCACAGCACATAGCGCTTGCCGTAGCTGGTGGAAGAGCCAAACGCCTGCACGGCGTTTTTGTTACCGCTGACATCGGCGGGTAGCAGCATGCTGGTCTCTTCGCGGTGGCCATCCTTGTGCATCAGCACCCCCGTTATCTGAATGCCACGTTCCTGCGTCTGAATACGGAAGCTCACGGCAAATCCGTGTTTCTGCATAATCGGCCGCACGGTATCGACAATGTCTTCCAAGGTGGCGTAGAAGCCGTTATTGGTTTTACCGCGTTCTTCGATACTGGGCAGTTCCGTCTGCATGGCGGCCATGGCCGCGCTATACGCCATCATGGCTTGGCGATCCATGACCCGTTCCTGCATTTGCAGCAAGCGCTCCATTTTGTCGATATCGACATCCGGATTGAGGGCGGCACGCTCGATCACCTGGATGATGGCCGTGCTGTCAGCGGTGGGATGCGCCTCGACCGATGCCGGGGACGCCTTCAGGTTGGCGTCGGCCTGGATAGCCGACGATGGGGCAGTGCGGTGAGAATTTACTACATCAATACGTTGTGCCATGGGGCACCTCCTGCGATTAAGAGAGTGAGATGAGAAAAGCGCCGTCAGTCCGGCAGGTACTGGCTGAGTTCCGACGGTTCAATCCGTTCCAGGCGCAGTTCTGCCCGGTAGAAATCGCCCCTGGCGCACACCAACGTTTCGGCGCGATCCGTTTGATGGGCGATGAGTTGCTGAGTGAGACGGGTTAGCGCCGTTTCGACGGCATGGGAAATAAACGTCATGAGTCACCTCGCGGTATAAACCCCACAGCAAAACGCCCCGCTGGTGAGAGCGAGGCGTTTATGCCGTAGAGACAGGGTTAGAAAAGGAAAGCCAAAAGCGTCGTGGCCTACGCCACCAGGGCAAGGGCAGCATCAAGGGCTTCCTGCTTAAGCTGAGCCCCCTGGCCAAACCACGCTGAGTCCATGCGGGTATCATTGCTGCGTGCCCGCTTGTCGTGGTCCACGTACTCGGTCACCGCATTGAGCAAGCCCCAGGCGGTATCCTGCGCCGTCACCAGGTGAGAGCCCCGACCTTCGCCGTGATAGAGCTTCTGCACCTTGTTCAGCGCGCGGTAGTTGGGCAGCTTGGAGGGATCATCCAGCGGCGTTTCTGCCCCACAGATCACCGACTGGAAATACTGCTGGGCTTCCCGCCGGTCAATCTTGCGCTCCGCCAGGGTTTTCATCCGGTACATGAAGTCATTCCACTGCGAGACCGAAATCCCCAACTGACGCTTCACCGCACGCGGATCAAACTCAGAGCGATGGGGCACCTTCACCGCTTGTGAGGTGCCATCGACAGCGATCTGGAGCGTGTTATTACACACCACCCGAACCGTGGTCGGAGTGGCCATGGTCGCCAGGGTGCCATCACAAGACGTGGCCAACAGCAGGTAATCGTTCACTTCATCCTGGCCTTTTAGCGACGTACTCAGCCCACTACGCGCCAAGGCCCAGAACTTACGCCCACCTTTGAGTACCCCGGCGGTTTCCAGCTCATACCCAGCGTACTCGGTCAGATCTCGGTAAAACTCCAGAATTTCTTCTGGCTGCACCACCTTATAGCGCTGCGACACCACGGAGAGCGGCGACTTGGTATCCGAGCGGTAGAGCACCTTTTGTTCAGGGAATGAGTGAATACTGCCGAGATGGCTTGCGCCTTCGGCAATAAAGCGCACCGGGGCCTCTTCGATATGCCAATCCATACCGGCCTGTTCCCGCCACACTTCCAGCGGTTGGTGGCGAGAAAGTTGCTGCCCCAAGCCATGCCAAGGGGTAGTACCGACATACGCCATTTGTTCCAGTAAATGCGCCATGGGAAATCTCCTGTGTAAACGTTAGGCACGGCATAACAGCCCGCTGCCAATAGGCGCGGGCTAGACGTCGTGATGATTAAAGAGAAAAATCGAAGTTCTTATTCGACGTGGGGGCGAAAGGCGTGACCGCAGGTGCGGCACTCGTAGTTATCGAGGACCTTGGTATCCAGCTCTTCGCCCAGCTTGGCCCCGGCGACGCCACCGGCGGTGCCCCCGACCAAGCCACCGAAGATGGCCCCGGCCAATGAGCCGAGACCTATTCCCACCGGTCCGGCAAAGGCACCAATGGCAGCGCCCGCTTTAGCGCCGCCCAACGCCCCCGCTGCGCCTGATGCTGTGCCAGCGGCGGCCCCCGTGGTACCGCCAACTTTACGGCCAACATTGCGGGTAATGACGTGATGCGAGCCGCAGCTCGGACAATAGACTGACATAGACAACCCTCCAGAGATGATGTTGTAACGATCAACGAAGCCGATCGTTCCTGGCTTCATGGAGGTAATAAAGGGCTGAGATTTATTGGAATCGAATGGGCAGTTACCCCATCAGCAACCCACCTTCTTAAAACACTAACTTTTTCAGCTAGTTACCTTCACTATGCCTGGAATTTACCGGCCATGAGGTCTTTAATCCTCGGTATTCTCTACCTGGGCACGCCATGGGTATTTGGCTTTGTATGTTATTGGTTATAACAAAGGGTTCTAATAGGAATACTCAGTAGCACCAGAGAGGCAATGGGCTCACGTAGTAGAGCCCAATAGGCAGAAAGATGGGAGACGGTAACGACGGATCTCATATCCGTCTTAATGCCCAATAGCGTCACCAAGGCTGGAAGGGGCGATCCCCAAAAGGATCGCACCGACCTTCCCGACGTGAAGTGCATCTGAGTAATAAGAGCCGATACCAACGAGGGAGTGACGGTGAAGCCGAGTCACGACACCTCTCCTCAGTAGTAAGCAGTGATGGTAATAGGCAGGCCCCCCTTGGGAGTGGCCTGACCCGGTAACCCAGCAGTGACGTAATTCCGTACATACCCAGGCGATGGTACGAGCATGACGCTCAAGCCCTTTTCTTGCCTGGAGTTTTTCTCATGTACCACGACACCGATGACACCTTGAACGAAGCCGACATGCTGGCCATTTGCCAGGTCATGGACAATGCCATGCTGGAGACGACCGCTCTCGGCCAAGACATCATGATGCACACCCAACACCTTTGGCGGCAGGACGTGATCGAGGTGGATCGCCAGCTCAAGGCGTTGGCTGCGACAGAGCCGTTGCTGGATAGCCAGCGGGTGATACAGCCCGATGGTTACGGCAGCCATATCGTGGTGCTGGCCCCGGATGCCTTGCTGGACACGTTGACCATGCTCTATACGATGCTGATCACGATGTTCTGCGAGACCGAGATCGGTCAGCACTATCGGCCTAGCCCTTACGCGACGCGCTTTCTGCAAGCATTCGCTAGCTGTGCCTACCTGCGAGAAGCGGGCTTCCATCAGCCGCCGACCATGAGCCGTGACATGGCGGAGCAAACCGTCATAGAGCTTAACCAACGATTGGGTGCCTGGTACCAGAGCCTGAAACAAGCGGACTTCACCTGCGAATGTAACCGGAATCGGCGCAACAGCCGCAATAACTATAAGCGCCTGCGTGAGTTGATCGGGGCGCTCTTTGAACGCTACAGCCGTCTGACGGTACTGCGAGTGGATCTGAGCTACACCGAGATCGATGGCCCTTACATCGATTACGAAACCGCCCGCTATCATCGTGAGCAGCTGTGCCAGGCCTTCCACAAAAATCCCCTTTTCACCCATCTGGTCGGTTACGCCTGGAAGTTGGAGTGGCGACCCAAGAAAGGCTTTCACTACCATTTCCTGTTTTTCTTCCATGGTCACCATGTGCAAGAAGATATTACCCACGCGCGTCTGATTGGTGAGCTGTGGGCTCGCTCGATCACGGGCGGGCAAGGGCACTACCGCAACTGTAATCGCAATGCAGAGAACACCTACCACTACAACGCGCTTGGGCAAATCGAGTATCACGACTACGAGAAGCAGCGTGGATTGGATTTCATCGCCCGTTACCTGACCAAGATCGATGAGTACGCCTCAATGCTGGTGACGGGCCGTACCTTCCAGACCAGTCCCAAGCCTGATGTAGGTGAGGGGCCTCGTCTTGGGCGCCCTCGTCAGTCCCCTGCTTCCTGGTCAGTGGGTGATGTCGACTTTCCTTAAATCCAAATTTCCTGAATCAAAACTAATCGCCTCTTGCCTACGGTATAGACCCTTACGGTGGGTGGAGGCTAACCAAAGCATGACATCATGACATTGAGAAAAGGGAATAGGCTGAAATAGCGAACTATACCGCTTATTTTCTCATTTTTTAAAATTTTAACGTCTCAACGTCATGGCTATAAAAGATTCATTCTCATTCATTCATGTAAGGCGGCATCGTCTTTTCCGCCCGCCAGTAGCGCAGGGGACCACGCTGCCCCCTCGAGGTCAGGGTGATCCCGATATCGCGTAGCAAGGGCTTTATCTGCTTGAACTTTGCTCCTACGCCTCTTGAGCGAGTCGGCCACAGCTCTGAAGACGCACCTTCAGGTCGATAGGCCTCAAGACGTTCCTGCCACTCCTTGACCGAGATATCGATAACCCCCGTTGGTTCGTCATCCAGCATCATTTTTACGGCTAACGCCACAGGCGACTCTTCCAGCTCGAACTCGCGCCGACCTCGCTGATTGGCCCAGAACTGCTGCCAAAACGCATCCGTGTCTTGGCGCAAACATTCTGCCACCAACACCCCCACGCGACAGAGATCGGCCAAGCCACCGTAACGATCAAAATCCTTGTCATATTCCACCTTCCACCACTGTGCATTGACCTGCCCAAAAATCATTAGCAAACCGGCCACGATTGCTGGTTCCGTAGATGGCATTTGTCCTGGCATAGCGTAATGGTGATCATCCTCTTCCACTTCAACACTCAAGGTTGCATCGGCGAGCTTCGGCGTTGTCGCAACACTTTCCGGACTATTGAGCATAACGGGGCACTGAACGGTAATGTCCACGTCCACCTTATTACCCTTCCATTGCCACTCGACTTGTTTACCCCGCATCAGGCTGAAAAGATGATCTTGCTGGGTAGGCGTCAGGGCTTCGACGTGATTGAAACTCAGCAGATAGTGCTTGAGCGCTAAGTCATTAAACTGTTTGACGTTGCTCGGCAAATCGTTGCGCTCGGCCACCGTGGCAGGGTCGACCACGTTTCTGACAAGAGTGTGTGCCTGCTCTAGAGAAGCAGAGGCAGCGCCCAACAACTCCAGCATGACCAGCTTTCTGTCTGGCATCCAGCTTAAGATCATCCAGGCAATGAGCAGTAAATCCGATTCAGGAGATAACACCGTGTGATCAAATAGGGAATTTACTAAACCGGGATGCCAATTACCTATATGAGCCAGATTAGCAAGAGGGCGGCTTTGCGTGGGTCGAATACGCGGCTGACCTTCCACGACTCGGTAATACGAAGCGTAATTGTCAAATGTCAGGCAACTTCCTGGTGCTGCATCAATATAACGTTGCCGATTTTGCGGATCATAGCCCGCCCGACCAAAGAAAATTTTCGCTTCCCAAGGGGGTACTGACTGACCGAAGTGATCTAAAGCCCGTTTGATCTCCCCTATGTAAACTTCAGCTCCATGAGCATTTCGATACTGAGTCGCTAAAGGTGCTGAAATGGCATCAATTACCTCAGGCACTACCTCTCCGGTGTGGGTGTCCACCAGTAAAGCGCTGTTCGCTTCATTGGTAATTCGCACGTAGCGGTCTCTTAATAAAACGGAGACACGATCAATACGACGCTGACGGTAATAGGAAGACTTTTTTTTGGTCTCCCCTTCAGCAGGAGAAGCATCACTAGGCTGGCTATTTGAAAGAGCTTTTACTGCCTCAGACGTCCAAATAGATTCGCCACCAGTCAATGATTCATGTGACCGAGATGGCGAGTGGTCTTGCTGTTGAGTAGGTTGTTGATGAGATAAAGGAAGTGATTGCGAGAAGTGGCTTGGAGACGGCGTCACCGTGTCGGGCTGAGACGTTATCAACCCATTAGCGTTCCACCCACTATGCCCTTGGTATAGTGAGCGTGTTTGTCGGTGATGTGCCACGTCTGCATACGTCTCGAACGGCTGCTCAGATGCCTGAGGCTGCTTAAAAATGGCGTCAGGCTCAGAACCCTGTGGCTGATATTGGGAAAACAATTCAGCGGGTTGCTCTCGTCCGTGCATTTCTCCACCACCTGTTACTCTCTCCCCTCCTTGCAGCAATCTCTGTTTTTCTTCACGTTGCCTTCGAAGTTCTTTACCATCGCGAAAGACGCTCATAAAAATGCCCTACACTTACCCTGAAAACGATAGCGTAGCAAATTACGTGAAAAACAAGCGCATTACGCAAACTAAAAACCAAGACAGATTGCACACCAAGTCTAAGGATAGCTCATGCTCACGCTCTTGAACCCGGAAGTTCACGCCAACTTGCGTTACCTGCCTATCGACAACCACGTGTTTGCTACTGAGCAAAAAGGCGTCGAATTATTGTTCGACGATATGGAGGCTTTGGCTGATCGTGACATACCTATTATCCTGCCAGCAGCTCCGGGGTCGCTGCCTGAAGCCATCTTAGCTACCAGCCAGCATGAAAACCCTTTAGAGGGTTACACTCCGCTACGATGGCTGACTTACCCCTTCGCTCTGCAATCCGCTGTCGGCGTCGGCCCTAAAGGACACACAACACAGTACACCTTGCTCCATGCTGACCTAGAGACGCCACACTGGCGCTGCTGGCCGAATAATGTGGGTCATTGGCTCTTCTCAAAAGCAGGCGAGCCTACCGTGTTTTTGCAAAACATCGTCACCCGCCTTCAAGAGCAAGCAGCTCGAACCGAGCATACCCATGAGCTAATTAGCCTGCTTGACCAAGCAGGAGGCTTAACTAAATGGCATATCCACTATCTTGAACAATTCCATGACGTCTACCGCATTAATCCGGAGAAACTGGAGGAAAGATTAGAGGCGATAGATAGTAGCCGTTGCACTGCAGCGTATGATCTTGCCATGAGAATTCATCAGTCTTCGGATGACTTCGTGGTGAAGCACACATCGAATCATGCATCATGTGAGAGCCCCCCATCGGGAGTAATATAAGGCTCAGCCGGTAAAACCAACAGCATGATGGCTAACACGCCTAATACCGGCCACCAGGCCGCTTTTATGCCGTCAGGTGGAAATCTAGTGGTATTTTGCGTTAACCCTGCTCTTTCATCCCGGTGTGATAAACTGCTGTTAGCAAAATATTTTGTACTCTGGAGGCCAATATGGCGAATGATCGCCACCTAAGGCTACCGATAGGCATTCAAACCTTCTCGGCAATCCGCGAGAGGGGTTACTACTACGTCGATAAGACGCCGGTGATCGAGCGCCTGGTCAACCAGAACAAGTTCTACTTCCTGTCGCGCCCCCGGCGCTTCGGCAAGAGCCTGCTGCTCGATACCCTGCGCTGCCTGTTCGAAGGCCGTCAGGCGCTGTTCAAGGGTCTCTATATTCACGACCGCTGGGATTGGCAGACCACTTATCCGGTGATTCGCCTGAGCTTTGGCGACGGTGTGTTGACCAGCCGCGAGGCGCTGGACATCCACATCCATGAACTGCTTAACGCCCAAGCCGAGGCGTTAAACGTTTCTCTACGCAATACCTCTATTGCCGGCCGCTTTCGTGAGCTTATTTACCAAACACACCAGCTCCACGGTCAACCGGCGGTGGTGCTAATCGATGAATACGACAAGCCCATCCTGGACAACATCCTGAGTCCGGAGCGAGCCCGTGAGCTGCGCGAGGGGCTGAAAAACCTCTACAGCGTGATCAAAGACGCTGACTCTCACTTGCACCTGGTGCTGATCACTGGGGTTTCCAAATTCAGCAAGGTCAGCCTGTTTTCGGGGTTGAATAACCTCAATGACATTACGCTGGATGCACCCTTCAGTACGATCTGCGGCTATACCGATAAAGACATCGATTCGGTGTTCGCTCCGGAGCTGCCTGGCTTGGACCGCGAGGCAATCCGTGAGTGGTACAACGGCTATCGCTGGGGGAGCTGTGAGGTGACATCGGTATATAACCCCTTCGATGTGTTGTTGCTGCTCCAGAAGCGCGAGTTCGGTCCCTACTGGTTCGAGAGCGCCACGCCCACCTTCCTGGTCGATGTCCTCAAGCAGCGGGGTGTCTTCACTCCTCAGCTGGATCAGTGGGAAACGGAGTACGAGCTGCTCAACCAGTTCGACGTAGACAACATCAGCACCGACGCCCTGCTCTTCCAGACCGGCTACCTGACCATCAAGCAGATCGAGGAACCCATGCTGGGCTACCGTCAGTACACCCTGGGCTTTCCCAACCGTGAGGTAGAGACCAGCCTGAACCACGCGCTGCTACCGTCGCTGGGCGTCGAGAACGCCCCGCGTGAGCGGCGCACCTTGTTCAAGCATTTGCAGCACCATGACCTCGCCGGCCTGGAAACTCACCTCAAGGCGCTCTATGCCGGGCTGCCGCACGACTGGTACCGCAATAACCCTATCGCAAAATACGAAGGGCACTATGCCAGCGTCTTCTACAGTCACTTTGCCGCCTTGGGGCTAAACGTCACCGTGGAGGATGCTAGCCACCATGGACGTGTGGACATGAGCGTTGATTTCGGCGGCCATCTCTACCTGTTCGAGTTCAAGGTCGTGGAACAGCTACCCGAAGGTAAGGCGCTGGAACAGATCAAGCAGAAAGGCTATGCCGACAAGTACCGCGCCACTGGTAAGCCCATTCACCTTATAGGAGTGGAATTCTCCAGCGAAAAGCGACAGATTGTGGCGTTCGATGTGGATATTTTAAAAGGGAGCTTATAAACGCAGCTCTTCTAGCTTGCTGAAGCCCCAAGTGTTTCCTTAATCGCTTGAGCTAAGACTTTCAGCATTACCAGGCTTTAAAACGTCTTCCAGAAAGCCAGTGTCATCAAGACGTTCGAAGCAAAGCGATAATGCCTCCATTTCCGTAATCAGCCTGATTTTTTGCAGCTGCGATTCGTTCACTTCACCAAATTTAGCTTGTAACTGGTGAACTAACGCCAATTGCAAGCCTTCAACACGCCCCTGATCGCGCGCAATTTCCGCCTCGATCTTTGCCGTTTGGTCCGTTCGCGAAGCGTCAAACATCTCCTGTAGCTCTTTTACCCTGGGCATCGCACGATAAGCCCCTCCCCCAGAAGCAGAAAGGTCTTTATCAAATTTCAATCGTTTGAGCAGTAGCGTATGGACTTGCCCTTTGAGCTGATCCAGCGAATGAATAGTCAAAAACTTAAATTCACGATTAACGGCATAAATGCGCTCTGCCCAATCATGGGCAAGCTTGGCAAGTTGATCCGGCTTACCCTTCTTTATCTGCCGCAATGAAAGTAAATCATTGTAAAATATAGACTTTACAATAACTTCCAACAGCTGCTGCTCTTCTTTCTGGGACGGAGGTTTTATCTGGCTATGGCCGCCTTTGCTGGCTCGCTGGGTAAAACTTCGATTGTTGAGATTGTTAAGTATTTCTAACGCTGAAAAATGACGCTGCGCTTCCATCATGTCAGCAAGCATCTGTGCATAAACAGCGTGAGCACTGGTATCCAAACGATCGCCACTAGCAGCTTCAAAACCGGCTAAGCACTGCTTAAATTTAACCTGCACAGAAATGGCGAAACGAAGCGCCTGGTTTGCATAGTTTTCTTGCTGTTCCGCATACGCTTTTTTGCCCTGAATAAGCTTAATGATCTTTACATCGTGCTCATGCTGCAGCCCACCGCTCTCAATCTCATTAAACAAAGAACTGACCTTACCCTCTCGGGCACTCTGCGCGCGGACATTGGTTAGATCAAAGATACGCTCGATAAGGCAGGAAGCTTCACTGCAGAGGGTCATGCCCACCGCACGGTAAATAGCAACTGGCCTGTTTCGCGCTTCCTCCTTCCTTGTGCCACTTGTTTCTTGCGTGTCGCTTAGTGAAGACATGGCCTGTATTTCCTCTTTTTTTCAGTAGATTACACACCAAAGCAGCGACGCTGCAATAAAAAACGACCACTAAAGATAATAAAAGTCAACACTCCTGCTTATCCTAAATAGCGCCTTAAGCCGCACCGCATAATCCCCTCCGCACCTCAGCGAAGATTTGCTCAACGAGTCGTTATCGAGGTGCAAACAATGAACAGCGCGCTACTAAGGCCCGAAGAAGTTGCTGAATGGCTGGGCATGAGCCCCAGCTGGGTCTACGCCAATAAAGCCAAAATCGGATTTATGCAGGTGGGTGCTGCGGTTCGGTTTGAGCGCAGCGCTGTCGAGGGCTATGCTTCGCGCTGCAAGCGCGGCCCTCACATCGAGGAGCCACAATGGGAATCACAGTCAGATACAGAGAAAAACGCGGGCGTTGGGTCGTTACGGAAACGTACAACGGTCAACGACATCAACGCTCGTTTACAGGCACGCGCGAAGGGGAGCGCCAGGCAAGGGAATATGCCGCCGCGCGCGAAACCGCACTGAACGATGCGCGGTTTAACGGCGAGCTGATGGGCAGAGCGCCTCGGCGCACGTTTCTTGAAGGCGTGGAGCGCTGGATTGATGAATATGACGTGACCAGCCAGATCAAAGCAATCCGGCCGGTAATCGCCTACATGGGCGAGGAGGTATTGCTCGGGATGGAATCAGTCGACAAAGCGCGCAAAATGGCGCGCGATCTAAAAGCACAAGGCAGGAGCCAGAGCACAATCAACAACCACGTTCAGGTGGTGAAGCGCGTGCTCAATTTGGCGTATCGGGATTGGGAATGGCTGGACAGGCCACTAGGCGACAAGCTCAAAAAGCCGAACCCGAAAAACGAGCGCCACGTTTATCTAACAGTGGGCGAGTTGCAGCAACTACTGAAAGCCATACCAGATAAACGCGGCGACGATAAAAAGCTGATCGCTCTTGCGGCACTTACCGGGTTGCGTCGGGGAGAACTGCTTTCTTTGGAGCCATCAAACGTGCACGGCGGTCGCATCCTGCTGCGACCAGATCAAACCAAAAACGGCAAAACGCGAGTGGTGCCGGTGCCGGTGGACGCTCAGCCATGGCTGCGCGACCTTCCGTTTGCCAGCGACCAGTACACACTCCGCTGGACATGGGATGCAGCACGCAAAGCCGTTGGCCGACCGGATCTACGTTTCCACGATCTGCGCCACAGCTACGCCAGCCTGTTAGCCCAGGCGGGTGAGAACATGACCACGGTGCGCGACCTGCTAGGGCATTCGAGCCTTCTGGTCACCAGTCGCTACAGCCACATATTTGATGGAGGATTGGATGCGATCGGCAGCAAATTGCCGAGCCTGAGTGGATCGTTTGGCGCGACCATCTGCGACCAAACTGCGACCAAGCATTGATTGGGGCAAATTTCAGGCATAAAAAAAGACGCCTAAGCGTCTGATTTTAAAGTGGTGCCGGTGGGGAGACTCGAACTCCCACGCCTTTTACAGCGGCGGATTTTGAATCCGCTGCGTCTACCAATTCCGCCACACCGGCAATGGCTGGGCATTATACGTATTTTACCTTCGAGGTCAATCACATTGGTGAAGCTGACTAGGAGAAAAGCGCCAAGGCACTTGACTTAACCGCATCGAAGTAAACTGCATAGACAGTCCCAGTTGACAACAAAAAGGCAACGCCGATAAAGTCGCGTCAACTTTCATAATCAAAAAGGTTTACTCGTGACTACAGCCGCTCCCCGCCACGACTGGACGCTTGACGAAATTAATGCGCTGTTTGCGCTGCCCTTTAACGATCTTCTCTTTCAAGCCCAACAGGTCCACCGAACACACTTTGACGCCAATGCGGTACAGGTCTCGACTCTGCTGTCGATTAAAACCGGCGCCTGCCCGGAAGACTGCAAATACTGCCCCCAGTCCGGCCACTACAACACGCAGCTAGAAAAAGAGAAGCTGCTGGAAATTGAAAAAGTCGTCGAACAGGCCAAGGCCGCGAAAGAAGCCGGCGCCAGCCGTTTTTGTATGGGGGCAGCGTGGCGCAGCCCGCGGGATAAAGACCTGCTAGTGGTGGAAGAGATGGTTCGCCAAGTCAAAGCCCTGGGGCTTGAAACCTGCATGACGCTGGGCATGGTCGACAGCGAACAGGCTAGCCGCTTGGCAAAGGCGGGGCTTGATTACTACAACCATAACCTGGACACGTCGCCCGACTATTACGGTGAGATCATCACTACCCGCACTTTTAGCGATCGGCTGGACACCCTGGCCACCGTGCGCGAGGCGGGCATGAAAGTCTGCTCCGGCGGTATTCTCGGCATGGGTGAAGACGCCCAGGACCGCAGCGCCCTGCTGCAACAATTGGCCAAGCTGTCGCCACACCCGGAATCCGTCCCCATTAATATGCTGGTCAAAGTGACCGGCACGCCGCTGGAAAACGTCGAGGACCTGGACCCCATTGAGTTTATCCGCGCCATCGCGGTGGCGCGGATTATGATGCCTCAAAGCCATGTGCGGCTTTCCGCCGGTCGCGAGCAGATGAGCGAGTCCACCCAGGCGCTGGCGTTTTTGGCGGGCGCCAATTCGATCTTCTACGGCGACACACTGCTCACCACCGGCAACCCTCAAGCTGATATCGACCGTGCGCTCTTCGCCAAGCTCGGCCTTCACCCAGAGCGCCGGGAAACTTGCGAAGATGAAGCCACCCACGCCAAGCGCTTAGCCCAAAAGGCCGAGCATAACGCCCGTGCCGAACAAGTGGCAGCGCTGGCGGTCGATGCCTCAGCCCTGCACTGAACGATGCCCCGGCGCCGCTTGGAACACGTCCTCGCGTGGGCAAAGACGCCCCCACTGTAGCGCCTTCCAGTAGATGAGTACCCTCAGGCAGATCGGGCGTGTAGAATCTACCGCCCAATCGCCCCTACTGGTGTCTTGGTTGCTTCGCGTCTGAACTCAAACCATTTTGAGCACAGAGTGATATGGAATACTCTATTTTTAACATATTGTTTTTATAGCAATATCAACAGCAGATCCCCCATGCCTACCCGCGAAAAATCCTCTCATCGTTTGACCGGTTTACTGATACTTATTTGGCTGCTTTATGGGATTTCGATTGCCACGGGGTTTTTCGAAACAAAACGCCAGCATCAGGTGTATATCGAGAACCACTTATCGTCAATTCTCACTAGTTCTCAGCTTTTTTTCCGTCAAGTGGATAACGGGTTAAGCGAACTTGCCGAGACCCTCGCTCAATTGGATGAGAATACCGACGTTAATTCCCTTGTCCTTCCTGACGCGAACACCACGGGCTTATCCATTGATTTGCAGGCGGCGCTGGCAGACGTGCGCGAAGCGCTACCGAATGTGGTCATGTTAGCGGCTCTTGATACCGAAGGCCGACGCATCTCCTCGACGGGATTAACCCCTGAGCGTGAAAAGATGCTTGCCATGGCCAACCGCGACTTTATTCGAGAGCACGAAAACGGGTTGGCGTATGCACGCTTTTATGCTCCCGAACCCAAAGCCGGTAATGCACCTCCCTATTCTCTGGTCAGCTACCGCATTAGCGTCTCCTCTCAACCCGTTATTTTAGTTGCCATACTGGAAATGGCAGAAATCTCACGCTGGCTTGAGCATTTCAGTCAATCCACCGGGCTTCTTTTGCGCTTAACCGGCGCTAATGATGCTCTGATTAGTCAACATCCGCTTGAACAGCCTACCGGGCCTTTAAATCGTGCCTTTGTTAACGCGCAAAAGACCGATCCCGACTATCGCTTGACTATTGAGGCCTCGCTTCCCTGGGCAAACGTTCTCCCATCGATGCTGATTAGCCTTTTATTAAGCTTCGTCGTACTGGTGCTTATTAGCGTGGGATTAATTTGGATACTGCGTAAATACCATCAAGAAACCTATCGTCGTAAGGCGCTACTTGATGAGGTGCGGACCGTGCTGCAGTTGGTTGAACACGGCGTGTGCGTGACGGATGAGAAAGGCCGAGTACTTTATGCCAATTCGCATCTACTGGAAATAACTGGCTGGGAGGCATCTTCGCTTGAAGGCAAGAATTTGCATACGGCCCTCCATCAGCCGCCTGCAGACAAGGCACTCGATGCACTGCCTTCTGACACCCACAACATGCAGGACTGCCCCATCCTTACAGCGATCACCGCCGGCGAAGAGGCGGAGTTTCGCGATACAACGCTTTATCAGCGCAACGGCAAAACGATTTTCGTGGTGCTGCGTGTCAAGCCTATCGTGCTAGTGAATAAGCGCCAGGGCGCGGTTATTTCGATCGACGACGTAACGCAGTCACGTCAGCGCGAAGCGCGACTTCGTTACGAAGCCTTTCACGACAACCTCACGGGGTTAAACAACCGCAGCCGGCTCAATGAGGCGATGGAAGAGCGACTCTTAGCCACGCCCACCAAGCAACAAGTCGATACCACACTTGATGCGCTGTTGTTCATCGACCTCGATGGTTTTAAACCCATTAATGACACCTACGGCCACGAAGCCGGCGATATGCTACTTATTGAAGTGGCAAAACGACTTTCCAAGCAAGCTCGCGAGGAGGACCTAGTGGTACGCCAAGGCGGGGATGAGTTCGTAATTTTGATGACCAACTTACCCGACGAGGAAGTCGTCAAGCGTCGCGCGCATCAACTTCTCGGCGCGCTCACTGCCCCTATCGAGCTTGAAGACACCCCTCCCATTACGGTGGGCGCCAGTATCGGGATTGCGATAAAACAGAAGGGGCGCACCACCGAAGAATGGCTGCAAAACGCCGATAACGCCATGTATCAAGCCAAGGAGAACGGCAAAAACCGTGTCGTTTGTGCTCATCAGCACACGTGATTACACCGCGTGGCAGCCTAAGGCAGCCCCAGGTGACCCTGTTTTTTCCACTGATTGACCAATGCCGGCACACCTTCACCCGCGGTGGTATTAATCGCCAACACGCCAGCAGGGCTTAGCTCATCGGCGTTAGGGTCGACCACCGCGCAGTGCGTGTCGTCGTCGATATGGGTTAAGAGCGAAGCGGCGGGCATCACGGCAAGCGACGTGCCCACCACGAGCAGAAAATCTGCTTCGGCGACGATATCGCAGGCATCGGGAAAAAGCGGCACCGATTCGCCAAACCACACCACGTCTGGGCGCAGCTGGCTGCCTTTATCGCACAAATCTCCCATTTCGATGCCGCCTTTCGGCAAGCGGTACTGCATCCGCACATCAACGCTGGAACGCGCTTTTAAGATCTCGCCGTGCAAATGCAGCACATACCGAGAACCGGCGCGTTCGTGTAGATCGTCGATATTTTGCGTAATGATACTGACCTTGAAGCCCTCTTTTTCCAGGCCAGCCAATGCCTTGTGAGCGGCATTGGGTTTCGCCTTACGGACCTGCTCGCGGCGTAGGTTATAGAAATCCAGCACCCGTTCGGGGTCGCGCCGCCAGGCACCAGGCGTGGCGACGTCTTCCACCGGGTGGTTATCCCATAACCCGTCGCTGGCACGAAACGTTTTAATCCCGCTTTCGGCACTAATGCCCGAGCCGGTAAACACCACAAGGTGCGGCGTATTTGCCATGTATCCCCCATCGCGCTCGCTTATGTTTATCAACGTTTAATATACTAACTGCCCGACGTTGCCTGCAAAGCGTTGCTTATTGCGGTAGGGGTACACATCAATCACACGTCCATCAAGAATCGCTTGCTGCAACCCTTGCCAGTAGTCCGCGTCGAAAAGTTCGGGATGCAGTTGGTAGAAGAGCTTGCGCAGTTCCATATTGGCGAAAAGAAACGGCCCGAATTCTTCCGGAAAAATATCGTTAGGCCCAACCGAGTACCACGGCTCACTGGACATTTCCTGCTCGGGGTAAAGTGCCTCTGGAATATGGCGAAAGTTACACTCGGTCAAGTAGCAGATTTCGTCATAATCGTAGAAAATCACCCGACCGTGGCGCGTGACGCCGAAGTTTTTCAATAACATATCGCCGGGGAAGATGTTCGCCGCCGCTAGCTGCTTAATCGCGTTGCCATAATCTTTAAGGATGGTGTGCTTCTCTTCTTCGCTGCACTCTTCCAAGTAAATATTGAGCGGCGTCATCATCCGTTCGGTATAACAATGCTTGATGATGACCTTGTCGTCTTTGAGATACACCGTGGAGGGGCATACTTCCAAAAGATGCTCCAGGCACTCCGGCGAGAAGTGGTCTTGTCGGGCGATAAAGTTGGAGAACTCTTGAGTATCAGCCATGCGACCCACACGGTCGTGGCGTTTAACCAGCCGATACTTTTCGCGCACGTTTTCGCGGCTCATCTCTTTGGTTGGGTCAAATTTATCCTTGATGATTTTAAACACCGTGCGAAACGACGGCAGCACAAACACGGCCATCACCATACCGCGTACACCCGGCGCGATAATAAACTGGTCTTCACGCTTGGCGACCTGTCGATTAAGCGCACGGAAAAATTCCGTTTTACCGTGTTTGAAAAAGCCAATGGCGGCGTAAAGTTCTCCTGCCGGTTTTTGCGGCATGAGCTCCTGCAAGTAGCTAACGAACTCCCCAGGCACCGGGACCTCGACCTGAAAATAGGCGCGGGTAAACGAGAAAATGATCGAGACCTCGTTGGACTCAATGAGCACAGTATCCAAGTGCAGGCGTGAATCGGCATCCTTTTCCTCGCCAAACCCCTCACCATGGAGTACCGGAAGTACTAACGGCACTTGCTCGCCACCACCGTAAATTCGCCCGACCAGGTACGCGCCTTTGTTGCGGTAGAAAACGTTTTTAAGCAGCTCAATTTCAACATTACCGGACTGCGAAATCGCGTCGGGCAAGTTGGCTTCGAGAAACTCCGCCCCTAGCTGCGTATCACGATCTATATCCGTGAAGGGGTTATCAAAGGGCGCTTCTTCTAGTGCCCAACGCAATGCACTTTGCCAATCATCATTCACTGACCGGCGACGACACAGTTCAATGCCTGAGTGGTGCGCAGCGTCTTCCCGCGAGCTGTACACAAACATCCAGTCGTTACGAATGTGACGATGATGAAAAATAGAGCAGAACAACGAGTTGAAGAACGTTTCTGCCAACTCATAGTCTAGCCGTTGACTGATGAGATCAGCGTAATGTGTGCGGGCCTCGCGCCAGCACTCACAATGGGAAAGCACGTCATGATCGAAGGTGCATTGCATACGCGCAAGCGTCACCCCTACCTTTTCTTCATAAAGGTTAATGCGCTCAGCCGAGGCTTGCTGCGCTTCACGCCATGCCGCTTCGCGAAAGCGTCGGCTGGCATCCTGCGTGATGTCTTTAAAACGGGCGCGGTATTCATCAAAGCCGTGCAAAATGGTAGTGGCCAAGCGATAAGCGGGTGACAGTTTCACAGTCGGACTCCTCAAAGTTTTCCCTAGCTTCCCCGATTGTGTGACGACATACGAGGCGACCTTGGTGGGTATTTACGTTAGTGGCTTTAGTGATGCAACGCGCAAACAAAATGGCCCTGCGGTTCGATCGGCAATCAAAAACCCTAGTTGATAGATCGTTTGCGGTTCAAGCGGTGGCGCATCAGTGAGTAACGTGCCCCGCCGCACGGCCTCAAAATCGCGCCATTCAAAGTACCGTGTCTCCCACTGGTGTTGGGGTGCTGTGAATGTCACCCGGTAGGCGCTGGCATCTTCAAGCCGCGCGCTTTTTAAGCGCAGTTGATAGGCCCGCCCATCGCCCTGCACGCTAAGCATAATGCCACGAGCATGGTGGAGCGTTGGTTCAAACGTATCGGGGTCACGTCGCACCGAGGCAAAACCGCCGCCGTTTTCAAGCGATACGTTACCGTGAAACCGCCCTTCTCCACCCTGAACCGTAAACGCGCCCTGCGACATGCCACCCATTACACCGTCGTTAACGGCGTGCCAACGGTTAGCTTCACCTTGGTGGTCGAACGTTAACACTGTCATTATGACTCCATTCGTTTATCGAAATGCGTTCATTGAGATACGTGCATTCATTTAGACACACTAAAATAGGTGTATGCTGACTTATATACCCTGATAGAGGCATGATGCGTGTCATCGCCTAGAATAGTGGTATATCTGCGTTGGGAGAACACATGCTCAATACCACGCGCTGGAATCAACTTCGCTATACTGCCTACGCGCCTCTTTACGACGCCATGACAGCGCGCGTACTGAGACGCCCTCGGCGCATAGCACTGGGCCAAGTCGATTGGGAGCCTGGTATGCGTGTGCTGCTTGTCGGCGCAGGCACGGGGCTAGATTTACCCTTTCTGCCAGTGGAAATTGAGCTACACGCAACGGATCTCTGCTCGGCCATGGTGAAACGCACAGCAAAGCGCGCGGAACACTTGCGTCGCGATGCGCTCTGCCAGGTAATGGATGCTGAGGCGCTGGCCTATCCAGACGGCTATTTTGACGTCGTAGTGATGCACTTAGTTATCGCGGTTATGCCCAACCCAGAGCGCGGGCTAACCGAAGCCCATCGCGTGCTTAAAGGGGATGGTCAGCTCTGCGTGATGGATAAATTTCAGCCCGATGATCAGCCAGCGGGGGCCGGGCGCAAAGCGTTAAACGTGATCACCTCGGCCATTGCCAGCGATATTACCCGTCAGGCACAGCCGCTACTGAGTGAGGCGGGATTCTGGATTCGACACGATGAACCGGTGTTGATGGGATCGCTTTTTCGCGCCCTGCTGGCGGCTAAAAGGCCTACCGAATCAACCGCTGAAAAATAAGGAAACCGCCATGCCAAATGCTGCCATCAAACGCTTTCGCCGTCTTCCAGACGATGAACAATCCCGCCTAATCGAAATGGCCTGGGAAGACCGCACCCCCTTTGACGCGATCGAAACGCTTTTTGAGTTCAATGAGTCTGATGTTATCCAGGTGATGCGCCATCAGCTCAAACCCTCGTCCTTCCGCCTATGGCGTCAGCGGGTTTCTGGGCGCAACACAAAACACCGTGCCCTGCGCTCACCGGATGTCATCAGGGGGTACTGCCCAACGCAATATAAGCGCTGATTACTGCCCCTGAAGAACTTGATAGAGGCGCGAGAAAAGCAGATCCATTTCTTTTCGACTCTTTATTGTTATATTATTACATAACATAAAACCGTTTAGAGGTGACCTAGCAATGACTGCGTTTTCTCCCCTACCCGTGACCGTGCTCTCGGGTTTTCTGGGTGCCGGTAAAACCACTGTGCTCAATCATATTTTGGCCAACCGCGAAGGTCGTCGCGTCGCGGTGATCGTCAACGACATGAGCGAGGTCAATATCGACGGCGCGCTGGTGCGCGGCGGCCCTGGTGAATCCACATTGGATAGTGATGTGGCCCTTAACCGCTCTGAGGAGCGATTGGTAGAAATGAGCAACGGCTGCATCTGCTGCACGCTGCGCGAAGACTTGCTGGAAGAAGTCAGCCAACTGGCCCGAGAAGGCAAATTTGATTATCTGGTGATCGAGTCCACCGGCATTTCCGAGCCGCTACCTGTGGCGGAAACCTTCACTTTTGAAGATGAAAGCGGTCAAAGCCTTTCCCACGTTGCGTGCTTAGATACGCTGGTAACGGTTGTTGATGGCGTGAACTTCCTTGAACAGTACCGTGAAGCGCAAAGCCTAGAGGAAGCCGGCGAGAGCTTAGGCGAAGACGACGAGCGCAATGTTGCCGACCTGCTGGTCGATCAAATTGAGTTTTGTGATGTGCTGCTCATCAGCAAAACCGATTTGATCAATGACAAAGAGTTGGAAGCGCTGAAGGCAATTCTGCGCTCGCTGAACCCCGACGCGGAGCTGGCGCCGATCACCCAAGGCGACGTGCCGCTGGATAAAGTGCTGGATACCGGCAAATTCAACTTTGAACGCGCCCAACAGGCGCCCGGCTGGTTGAAAGAGATGCGCGGCGAACACGTGCCCGAAACAGAGGAATACGGCATCGGCAGTTTTGCCTACCACGCCCGTCGCCCCTTCCACCCGCAAAAATTCCACGACCTGCTCAATCAAGAGTGGTTTGGGAAAGGCCTGCTGCGTTCAAAAGGCTTTTTTTGGCTCGCCACCCGCCCCCGCTATGCTGGCCAGTGGAGCCAAGCGGGTGGCATTGCCCATCACGGCCCTGCCGGTGTGTTCTGGAAAGCCATCCCTGAAGACAGCTGGCCCGACGACCCCGAATACCGCCAGTTTATTATGGAAAAGTGGCAGGAGCCGTTTGGCGATATGCGCCAGGAACTGGTGTTTATCGGCCAAAACTTGGATCAAGCCAAAATGCGCGAAGCGCTAGATGCCTGCCTGTTAAGCGAAGGTGAGTTGCTAGAAGGCATGGAAGCGTGGAAAAAACTGCCCGACCCTTTCCCCACTTGGGAATGACACTTCGCTAGGGGCCGACATTGCCCAGGTGCCTTTCCGCCCAATGCCGCACATCCGGGTAGGCGCGCTGCTCAAAGACCGCGAAGCCGTCAAGGCCACGCGCTTTGAGTGGGGTGAAAACCGGCATGGTGAGGCCACACAGAAAGTGCGCCAGCCGCTGCGCATTGGGCGGCTGGCCACATTGCTGCGTGTGGCGCTCGATCAGCGGTGTGGCATAGCGCGCAAAATCAGCATCGCTTAGCGCGGGCAGCGGCGGCGCATCCGGTAGTCTTACGGGATGGCCATAACACACCGAGCAGTGCCCGCAGCGGCCCTGCTCGCTCTCAGGCGGTGCGTCAAAAGTGCTATCGCCAAAGTGCTCGGCCAACCGCCGCGTCAGGCAGCTTTCCGATTCAAACAGCGCCAGCATGGCCTGCAGCCGCTCGACCTCAATTCGCTCCCGGTTCAAACAATCTTGATACAGCTGGCTCGCCAGCGCCTCAATAGCAAAATTCGGCTGCAGCACCTCGTACACGTCGGTCATCCGTTTGCCTTCAAGGGTCAGCCAGCCTTTATCCTGAAAATACTCAAGCGCGGTAATCACACGGGCGCGGGAGGCATCAATCTGCTGCGCCTGCCCCGCGCTGTGCAGGCGCTCAAAATCCACCGTGCCCCAGGTGCGGGCGATGGGAATGTTATCGACCAGCAAGCGTACAAAGGCCGCCCGTTCGCCTTGGAAACGGCTCACCAAAGCATCTGGTTCGATGTGGTAGCGCAGCCGATACTCGGCGAGAAACGCAAAGCGCGGGGCGATCATGCCGTGCATTTCCAGCCGCACCAGCAGCGTTTTCAGCGGTAGCAGGCGAATATTGGTGTCGCGAGAAAGCGTGTTAAGCAGCACTTCCCACTGACGACCTGGCGCTTTGCCTGCTGCAGCAATTTCCTCCAATAGCCGGTAGATACCGCCGTACTCAGGCGTATCGCCGTAAACGAAGTTTTCCAGCACTCGTAGCCCATCACGCCCCGCCATGGTCAGGCAAGTGGATGGTAGGCCGTCACGCCCCGCCCGGCCGATCTCCTGACTGTAGTTCTCAATCGACTTGGGCAGATCAAAATGCACCACGTTGCGGATGTTGCCCTTATCGATGCCCATCCCAAACGCGATAGTCGCCACGATGCAGGGCGACTCACCGCGCATGAACTGGCCCTGAATCTCATCTCGTCGGCTTGAATCCAGCCCCGCATGGTAGGCCTGCGCGGCAATCCCCTGGGCCGCCAGCGCTTTCGCCACCTGCTCGGCGGTTTGTTGCAGGGTGACATAGATAATCGTCGGCGCTTCGCTGCCCGGCTGCATCTGCGGGGTCAGCCAGTTAATCAGTTGCTGCTGGCGATTCTCCATGGCAGGCGCTACCAACAGTTCAAGATTGGAACGGTAAAAGCCGGTGGTGATGACGTTATCCGGCGCAATGGCAAACTTCTCACGCATGTCGGTAATAACGGTGGGCGTTGCTGTGGCGGTGAGCAACAGCACCTGAGGAATGGCAAATTCCCGCTGGTAGTCCGGCAGCTTCAAATAATCAGGGCGGAAGTTATGCCCCCACTCCGATAGGCAGTGGGCTTCATCGACCACCAGTAGCGAAATACGCACCTGGCGCAAAAAGTGCCGGAAGCGCTCGTTCTTAAGCCGCTCCACCGACACCATCAAGATTTTTAACTCGCCGCTTTTGGCGCGTTCCATGACATCACGGGTGGTGTCGCGGTCTTGGGTGGAATCAATACTGGCCGCCGCGACGCCGTGGCGCGTTAAAAAAGAGAGCTGATCCTGCATTAGCGCCAGCAGCGGCGACACCACCAAGGTTAAATGCGGTAAATGCAGCGCCGGTAGCTGGTAGCAAAGCGACTTTCCCGCACCGGTAGCGAAAATGGCTGCCGTCGAGTAGCCATCCAATACGCGTTCCACCACCGCCTGCTGGCCGCCGCGAAAATCATCAAACCCGAAGACATCTTTGAGCGTTTGCTGGGGTGTCATTGAGGGCATACTATACTGCTTCCTTGTTAACCAAGTTCAGGCCTAAAACGCCTTCTCCAGGGCAAAGCGTGGCTGGGTGTGGCCCTCTTTGGTGACCGCCTCCATAAACATTTCAAGCGGGCGCACCCAAAGGCCGTAGTCGCCGTAAAGCGCGCGGTAGACCACCAGCGGTTCTTCGCTTTCGCTGTGCTGAGCGGTACCCAGCACTTCGTAAAGGTTGCCTTTGTAGTGGCGATAAATACCAGGAACAGGCGCGGTCATTCGGCCTCCTCTTGAGTGGCGTTTGCGACAGCGGGCTGATTGGCTTTTTTGGCGAGGCGTTCAAGCACTTTTGAGGCGGCGACAAAGCCAAAGGTGCCGGTCAGAAAGGTAGCGGCACCAAAGCCTGAGGCGCAATCCAAGCGCGTGGCATCACCACTGCCGGGCTTTTGTAGGCATACTTCACCGTCGGCGCCGGGATAGATCAACTGCTCGTCGGAGTAAACGCACTCCACCGAGAAGCGCCGCTTGGGGTTGCGGGAAAAGCCGTAATCCCGGCGCAATCGCGAACGCACTTTGGAGAGCAGCGGGTCGTGCTCGGTGCGGGTCAAATCCGCCACCTGAATCCGTGTCGGGTCAGTCTGCCCACCCGCCGCACCGGTCACGGTGATGGGGATTTTACGCCGCTTGCACCAGGCGATTAACGCCGCCTTGGCCATCACGCTGTCGATGGCATCCACCACGTGGTCGGCGTCATCGGGAATACGCTCGGCCAGGTTGGTGGGCGTGACGAAAGCGGTATCCGCGACAATCTCAATTTCCGGAGCAATCAGGCGGCAGCGTTCAGCCAGCACCTCAACCTTGGGCTTGCCAATGGTGCCCTCCAGCGCGTGGAGCTGACGGTTGACGTTGGAAACACAGACGTCGTCCAGATCGATCAGCGTCAGCTTTCCAATACCCGAGCGCGCCAGCGCTTCGACGGTCCAACTCCCTACCCCACCGACTCCCACCACCACCACGTGGGCATGACGAAACGCCTCAAAGGCACGCTGACCGTAAAGACGTCGAATACCGCCAAAGCGCAAGTCATGGTCTGTAGAGACTGGGTCTGCTGAAGCAGGCGCTGCGGCGGGCAGTGTTGATGGCTCATTCAGTGACATAACAGCAGACTCACAGTGCTTGTAGCGCAGGGGGGGTGGCAATGGGCGGCGTTCGCACGCTATCTAGCGGCAGGTGTCCCGCCCAGCCAAGATGATGAAATAACGCCGTCATTGTGTCATCTAGCGCGCAACTCAGCTCAAGGCGTTTGTTATCCAGCGGATGATCAAAGGCTAAATAGGACGCGGCAAGCAATAAACGCGGCGCGCCTAACTGTTCGGCAAAAAAGCGGTTGTGGACACTTTTGCCGTGCTTGGCATCGCCAATAACCGGATAACCGCGCCGAGAAAGGTGGCGACGAATCTGGTGGCGTCGCCCGGTCAGCGGCTTGGCTTCCACCAGCGAATAACGCGCTTTAGGATAGCGGTCCACCTGAACCGGTAGCTCAACGCTATCCACACAGCGAATATCGGTCATCGACGGCATCGCCAGCATATCGGCCTTGGGTCGTATGCCGTCTTCCTCACGCAGCGGATAATCCAGACGCGCTTCGGCAGGGGCAACACCGCGCACAACCGCTAGGTAGCGCTTATCCACCTGGCGCTCGCCAAAGGAATCACTTAAGCGCGCGGCAACTTCCGAAGAAAGCGCGAGCACCATCACCCCCGAGGTGGGTCGGTCTAGCCGGTGAACCGGATAAACGCGCTGCCCCAGCTGATCACGCAGCCGTTGGAGCAGAAATTCGGTTTCGCCACGCGCCAACGCCGAGCGATGCACCAAAAGCCCTGACGGCTTATGCACCGCCACCAGATACTCATCCTGATAGAGGATATTGAGTGGCGTCATAACGCTCCCCGGCAATTGCTAATAAAAATAGCTAATAAATAAGCAGCTAATGAGTAGTCACTAGTAATCTAAATAAAGCGCTATTGTCGCGGCTTGGCCACGAGATGTCACCCGTCCTGCCACGGCTTATATGGGGGCAGCCGCTGGCATAGACGGGATAGCCGCAGGGACCGACTTTAAAGGGATAAAAAAACGGGCAGCCATATGGCCGCCCGTTCTGATCATACCTGCAGAGTGCGAAGTTACTCTTCGTCGCCTGCCATTTGCATTTGGCGCTGCAGATAGTTCTGAATCCCAACTTGCTCAATAAGGTGAAGCTCAGTTTCGATATGATCGATATGACCTTCTTCATCGGCAAGCAGATCACGTAAAAGATCGCGCGTTACGTAGTCTTTAACGCCTTCGCAGTAGGTAATCGCTTCGATGTAGTCGTTGCGCCCGTCGTGCTCAATCTTCAGATCACTTTCGAGCATTTCTTTGACGTTTTCGCCGATATACAACTTGCCGAGATCCTGCAGATTGGGAACTCCTTCAAGGAAAAGAATACGTTCAATCAGCTTATCGGCGTGCTGCATCTCTTCAATGGATTCGTCATATTCCCACTTTGCCAGCGCTTTGAGGCCCCAATCTTTGTACATTTTCGCATGCAGAAAGTACTGGTTGATCGCGACCAGTTCATTGCCTAGCGCAATGTTGAGGTGCTCGAGAACTTTTGAATCGCCTTTCATATGACTGCCCTTTTGCTGTTAAAGAAATACAAACGGAAGTATAAACCACCCAAAAGGGGAAACTCCCATCGTTACCAGCAGTATAGAAAGATTGAAGAAAAACTCAAATAAATCATAACTTTGCTATGAAAAAGCAAAAGGTGCGATGGCCGTCAAACCGCGTAAGCCAGACCCATATTGGCTTCTGCGCGCGCCTCTTGCACCGCTTCGCGGGTCAGCGATTTGGCAAAGCAAGCGCACTTGCCGCACTGAGTACCACAACCGGTGGCCTCGCGCACGTCACGCCAGTTACGCGCGCCGTCGCTCACTTGCTGGCGGATTTGATGGTCAGTGACTCCCTTACATACGCAGACATACATAGCGACACCTCATAAAAGTCATGAGGTGAATGTAAATGATTCGCATACATTTCTGCAAGCCATAATCGCACGCTTTCAGGTTTTTTTCTCTTACCTTCTCTTTTTTGCTTTGTTAACCACTGGGGTTTAAAACCACTAGGGCCTAATCCCTCTTCTTGGGCAGCACTACCGTGCGGGTGCCGGAAACAAGGTCTGGCCAGCTGCGGCGCTCGCTATCAAAGAGCACCCACCAGTAGCCCAAGCCTAGAGCGACAAGCGAGACCCATGCCACCAGGCAGCGAACAACACTCTGCCCTACACTGATGCTACTGCCATCGACGGTTTGTACACGCAAACGCCACGACTGCATGCCTAATGTCATGCCACCGCGTGTCCATGAAAACGTAAAAAAAGCCATCGCCGAGAGCACAAGTAGTAGCCGCAGCGACCAAACCTCGACCGCGCTGGTTCCCACCTCTTCGGCACTCTGCCCCACGACTAGGCGAAAAAAGGCCACATGGGCCACCGTCACCGCGATCCAAATGGCCGCCACCAAAAAGCCGTCATAAATGAGTGCCCCGAGGCGGCGTGGCAACGGTGCCGGCCATACGCTATCAAGCTGGGTAAAACGTCGTTGTGACATGGTGTCTTATCATCATCATTGAATGGATTCAGCCGTTACGGCGCAAAAAGTAGATACCGGCTGCCGCGCAGGCAAGTGTCGGCACCAGCACCGCCCACACCGGCGAGAAGCCAAAAATCGTCGATGCCGGTGCGAGCAAGTCTTGGGTGTACTTAAACAAAAGCCCCGTTACCACACCGTAAAATACCCGAGTGCCAGCGGCGACCGTACGCAGCGGGCCGAAAACAAACGAGGTTGCAATCAATACCAGCGACGCCATGGTGAGCGGCATCAACATTTTTTGCCAGAAGTAGAGTAACGGCTCATCGGCTTGCTGTCCTTGAGACTGCAAAAATCGCGCATAGGCGTGCAGTTCGCTGGGTGACTGCGTTTCAATATCCCGCAGCAAGCGCTCCAGTTGTGTGGGCGTTAAGTCTGTTTCCCATGCTAGCGTTTGATAGCTTTGCGCCTCAGTTCGCTCCTCAGATAGCGTGGTTACCGTCACGTTCTCCAGCCGCCACTCACCATTGTCCCAATAGGCACGTTGCGCATGTGCCGCTTCCACGAGTTGACGCTCATCAAAGCGATAGCGGGTCAGATCAAGCACCACGTTATCGGCGCGAATTGCCCCAAAGCGGTAAATAGTATCGCCCTCGATTTGCCACCCGCTGCGGCTGGTGAGCACCGCGCCTTCGCCTTGGCGCTGCTCCAACTTCCACGCTTCCGCAAACTGCTCGGTTCGCGGGCTAACGTACTCGACCACCAGTAACACCACCACCACGACAAGCAACACGGGCTTCATTACACCCCAGACAATCCGCGTTAGTGAACGCCCCGCGGCGCGCATTACAGTGAGTTCGTTACTTGACGCCATGCTGCCCAAGCCAATCAACGCGCCAATTAACACTGCCACTGGCGCGTACTGATAAAAACGCCACGGCATGCGCATAATCAGATAGAACAGCACATCCAGTGCACTGTAGCCTTCTTGCACATCGCCTAATTCATCCAGGTAGGCAATGGTGATATCCAAGCCCAGCAGCACAACTTGCACCACCACAATGGCCGCGAGCACGTTGCGCGCGATGTAGCGGTCTAAGTGATCCGCGATTGTTAGCCCATTGCGCATTAGCGCATCCCCTTACGTTGCGAGTGCCACAACAGCAGTAAACCAAGCGCTAAAAACAACCCGTGCACAGGCCACACGCCAAGCGTCACGGGCCAAGTGCCACTACCAATAGTATCTACCGCGGCTAGCAGTAGGCTTAAATACGCGACATAAAGGAACACCGCCGGCAGAAGCTTGGCAAAGCGTCCTTGTCGCGGGTTCACCTTGGAAAGCGGCTGCGCTATCAACGCCAAAATAAACACCATCAGTGGCAGCCCCACCCGCCACTGCCATTGCGCCTGAGCGCGCGTGTCAGGGTTGGCAAAGAGCGATGCCGTGGACGCGACGTCAAACGAATCAACCGATTGACGCTCCCTCGTTGCTCCTAGACGCAACGTATAGCGCTCAAACGTCAATCGTTCGGCCTCGAAACGCCCGGGCGTCACGCCGTAGCGCTCGCCATCCTCTAACACCAAAAAGCGGCTACCGGTATCCGAGCGAACCTCTTGGTAGCCTGACGCCGCACGAGTGACGTAGTTATGCACGCCCTCCCTCCGGTCGCCAAGTTCATGGACAAAGACGTTCTTCATCTCCATTCCATCGTCTGAAAATCCGCTGATATACGCCGTTCGCCCCTGACCAAACTCCTGAAAACGCCCCGGTGCCAGTACAGAAACATCTAAGCGGCTGCGCTGCTCCTCGAGCATTGTCTCGGTGTTAAACGAACCTAGTGGCGTCAACCAAAGGCTGCAGAGCCCCACCAGCATGGCTACCAGCATGGCCGGCAACAGCGTGACTTTTAACAACCGAGTCGGGCTAACCCCGCACGCGACCATCACGGTAATTTCACTGTTCATATAGAGCTGGCCATAGGCGAGCAGAATACCCAGGAAAAATGCTAGCGGCAGGATTAGCTCCATAAATCCCGGCAGATGAAACAGCATTAAATACCCCAGGATAGTGACAGGGATGTCTCCCTCCGCCGCATTGGAGAAGTAACGAATAAAACGGCTACCCATGATGATCAGTAGCAAAATGCCAGCCACTGCTGACATGGTCAGCAACACTTCGCGGGTTAAATAGCGAAATAAAATCAACGCGCTCTCCGGCTAATCCTGCTCGATGCCATGCAATGGTACGTATACAAGGAGTTCATGTAATGTACTTATGAAATGTACTTATACAATGTCCTCATGCAATGCACTAAGGGCTTGGGTACACTAATTGCAGATAGCACAATATATACCCACGCAACGAGGCATTATCCCGAATCCCTCGATGCTTGTCTTGTTGGAGACGTCATGGAATTTTCCGTTCAGACCGCCAATCCGGCAAAAGCCGAAACCGCGTGTCTTGTCGTACCCGTATTTAAAGATAGCGAACTCTTGCCCGCCGTGGCGAAACTGGATGACGCCAGCGAGCGGCTAATCGGCCAACTGCTTGAGCGTGGCGACTTTGAGGCGACCCTTGGCAACGTGCAATTGATCCCCTTTGCCCCAGGGCTGGGTACCGAACGGCTGCTGCTAGTGGGTTTAGGCGAGCGTCAAAAATGTCAAGAAGCCGCCTTCTTGAAAGCGCTCGATGCCGCTTTCACGGCGCTGGTAAAACTCCCCCTCGATGAAGCCAGCATTTCGTTCACCGATGTGCCGCTTGAAGATCGTGACAGCGCCTGGAAAGCACGCAAAACCTTGGAAGCCGCCAAACGCGCGCTGTACCGCTTCGATCAGTTTAAATCCTCGCCGGCCCCCAAGCCTGCGCTCAAGAGTCTGACGCTTTTGCTGAGTGCCGCTGATGAAGCCGATGCCGTGAAAGAAGGCGCGCGCGTGGGGAGTGCCATTGGCGAGGGTATCAACCTCACTCGCACCTTGGGTAACTTACCCGGTAACGTCTGCACGCCGCGCTATTTGGCGGAGCAAGCACAAACGCTCGCCGCCAGTTCAAAGGGCGCGCTTACCACCGATATTCTCGATGAAGAAGTGCTGGAAAAACTGGGGGCTGGTTCGCTACTTTCGGTGGGGCGTGGCAGCCGCGAACCCTCGCGGCTGATCGTCATGACGTATCAAGGCGCGGAAGACCCAAAAGAAGCGCCGCACGTGCTAGTGGGTAAGGGCATTACCTTTGATACCGGCGGCATTTCGCTCAAACCGGGCGACGGCATGGACGAAATGAAGTTCGACATGGGTGGCGCTGCCAGTGTGTTTGGCACCGTCAACGCCATATTGGCAATCAAGCCGAAGCTTAACTTGGTATTTATCGTTGCCGCGGCAGAAAACATGCCGGATGGTGCCGCCACCAAGCCGGGCGATATCATCAAAACGCTCAAAGGCCTGACCGTTGAAGTGCTCAACACCGATGCCGAAGGCCGCTTGGTACTCTGCGATGCGCTGACCTATGCCGAGCGTTTCGAGCCGGCAAGCGTAGTGGATATTGCCACCCTCACCGGCGCCTGCATTATTGGCCTTGGGCACCACGCCACCGGGCTTTTATCCAACGATGACGACTTGGCGTTGGATCTGCTTGAAGCCGGTGACACCGCTTGGGATCGCGCCTGGCACTTGCCGCTGTGGGACGAGTACCAGGAGCAGCTTGACTCCAATTTTGCCGATTTAGCCAACATTGGCGGCCGCCCGGCCGGTACGATTACCGCCGCGTGCTTTCTGTCACGCTTTGCCGACCACTTCCCTTGGGCACACCTGGATATCGCCGGCACCGCCTGGCATTCGGGTAAGCAGAAAGGCGCGACCGGCCGCCCTGTCGGGCTATTAACCCAGTACCTACTTGACCGGGAAACTGACGCCCAGGTAGAAAATAGCGACGGCTAACCGTTCAACGGTTGCCTTTCAGCTCGGCAACCGTTACACCTTGAACCATTGCAATTTATTGCGTTATTCGTGCCCCGGCACTCGCCAGGGGTATTGCCCGTTTCATTTGATTAAGATCGCCTCGGCAACAGTCTTTGCTGACAAACCGTGGTGATCGCTGTGGAGAAAACCGTGTCCACCGACCATTTTGCCATTCTGCCGTCCAATCAGCCGACGTCTGACGAGATTCGCGACAACATCCTCAAAAACCCCGGCTTCGGTAGCCACTTTACGGACCACATGGCCCACGTTCGCTGGACCCATGACGTTGGCTGGCATGGCCACGAAGTGCGCCCCTATGGCCCACTGACCCTCGACCCCGCCGCCTCGGTACTGCACTACGGCCAGGAAATTTTTGAAGGTATCAAAGCGTACCGCCATGCCGATGGTTCCATCTGGACCTTCCGCCCGGAGAAAAACGCTGAGCGTTTCCGCCGCAGCGCCCGCCGCTTGGCCTTGCCGGAGCTTTCCGATGAGGACTTCATTGGCTCGCTGAAAGCGCTGCTCGCCCAGGACCACGCCTGGGTGCCGACGCCAAAGGACGCCTCTGACGAATGCAGCCTGTATCTGCGCCCGTTTATGATCGCTTCCGAAGCGTTTCTTGGCGTCCGCCCGGCGCACGAAGTCGATTATTACGTGATCGCCTCCCCGGCGGCGGCCTATTTCAAAGGCGGCATTGACCCGGTATCGATCTGGCTCTCTAGCCACTACAAGCGCGCCGCGCCCGGCGGCACCGGCTTTGCCAAATGCGGCGGCAACTACGCCGCGTCACTCGCCGCGCAAAAAGAAGCAAGCGCCAACGGCTGCAGCCAAGTCGCTTTCTTAGACGCAGCGGAAAACAAGTGGATCGAAGAACTCGGCGGCATGAACCTGTTCTTCGTCTATCAAGATGGCCGTGTGGTTACCCCACGCCTGACCGACACAATTCTAGAAGGCGTCACCCGCAACTCCGTGCTGACGCTTGCCAAAGACGAAGGCCTAACGCCTGAAGAGCGCCCGATCAGCATCGACGAGTGGCGCGACGGTGCGGCCTCCGGCGAGATCACCGAAGTCTTTGCCTGCGGCACGGCAGCGGTGATCACGCCAGTGGGCGAGCTTGTCAGCGAGAACGAGCGCATCCGCCTCTCGGCAGGCGGCGAAAATAAGGTGGCCAAGCGCCTGCGTACCAAGCTACTGGATTTGCAGTATGGCCGCAGCGAAGATCAATACGGCTGGCTGACAAAGCTGGTTTAACCCACGCCTGCCCGCCGCGAACCGTTATATGCCGGTTCGCGGCGGGCGCCGGAGCCTTATATGGCGCGCATCGATTTCTATATTCTCCCCGACACCACGCTCGACGCCCGCCTCGCTTTTGCCTGCAAACTGGCCGAAACGATCTGGCGCAAAGGCTACCGCCTTCATCTGCACTGCGAAGACCAAGCCCTCGCCGAACAGGCCGATGACGCGCTATGGACGTTTCGCCCTGACGCCTATGTGCCCCACGCGCTAGAGACTAGCGACATGGCCACACAAGTGCCGGTAACACTAGGCTGGAACGCGCTGCCCAAACCCACAACAGAGACCGCCCTTCTTAACCTCCACCCCGACATCCCCGACGGCATCGACGCCTACGCCCGTGTAGCAGAAATCATCAACCAACACCAAGAAGTCCTCGTGGCCAAGCGTGCATGCTGGCAGCGCTATAAAGAACTCGGCCATGAAGTGGTGCCGCATAAGTTGGGGTAATAACTGAGCAGCTGCGCCTGTGTTCAGCCAACACTGTTCGAGATGAACGACATCATGAAGAAGCCCGAGAAAACCATCCGCTACAAACGAGTGACCCCGCACTTGGCGGGGTCGTCAACAGACATAGACAATCGGTGTTACTGCATCTTCGCCTTAGCCTCCCTGTTGTTGCATCTGCTCCTGCATCTGTTCCATTTGCTTCTGCCGCTGAGCCATGGCTTCATCCAGTTGATCGCGCTGTTCCTGAGTGAACACGTCTTCGATCTGAGACTGCATGATGATGCTATCAGCGGTCATCTCGGCCGTTAGGTCACCAAGACGCTCCGCATCCGCGCGAATGGCAGCTTCATCGTAATCGGGCTGAATGTGCTCGCCAAGTTGCAGTTGCAGCTCTCGGGCTTCCTGCTGCTTGGCACTGTTTTCATCTTGCATCTGGGTCAAAAGATCGTTGAGTTCTTCTTTTTGCCCGTCATCCAGATCCAACATTTCGTCGAGTTGGTTAATCTGGTCATCGACGCTGGGAGCACCACCGCCCATGCCACCTCCGCCCATTTGCTGGGCCATGGCGGGAACGCTGAACACCAGTGCGGCGACTGCCGGAGCGAAAAGTTTGGTTAGCTGCATAAAAACTCCAATTGCGTACAAAGTGCATTTTTTACCCGACACAATCCAGACGGGTCTTGCTATACCCTCGCTTGTGACAATGCTGTTTTCAAAAAATTCGTCATAAGGAAAAATTGTTGATTACCATTGAGTAATTGCGGCTTAACACCGAGCGGGTGAACAGCCCAGAAACCTAATGGAATACATCATCGCTCACGACATGGCGCACCTGTTGAGCCAACGCACAATGTGCGTTTTTTAAGCGACTAGATCTGCATTTTTATCACTTCAACGCTATCCTCCCACGCAACGCGCACTAAAAAAGGCCTGAAAGTGCTCAAACGCTACCCACTTGTCACAATCGTTATCGCCCAGCTATTCGGCACCTCGCTTTGGTTTAGCGTTAACGGCGTGGGGCTCGCCCTGCAAGAGGCCGTAGGGCTGAGTGAGGGCGATTTAGGTCTACTCACCATCGCCGTTCAAGCCGGTTTTATTACCGGTACCCTGACGATTGCAACAACAGGCTTGGCCGACCGCGTTCGCGCCAGCCATCTGTTTGCCATCTCGGCTGTTCTCGGGGCACTGGTTAACGCTGCCTTTATTGGCGTGGCGGGTAACGTTACGCTCGCCGCGATTGCGCGCTTTGCCACCGGGCTTTGTCTGGCGGGCATCTACCCGCTGGGCATGAAGCTCGTGGTGAGCTGGACGCCCAGTCACGCAGGCGCCGCACTAGGCTGGCTCGTGGGTATGCTGACACTGGGCACCGCCTCACCGCATTTGCTGCGCGGCGTCACGCTTGCCTTACCGTGGCAGTGGCCGCTGCTGTTGGCATCAGGTTTGGCGTTGGTCGCGGCGGTGATGATTTTTCGCCTAGGGGTGGGCCCCCACCTTCCACCTACCGCCAAAGGCGG
The DNA here is from genome assembly GCF_031451755.1 of Vreelandella vilamensis. Classification (NCBI taxonomy): domain Bacteria; kingdom Pseudomonadati; phylum Pseudomonadota; class Gammaproteobacteria; order Oceanospirillales; family Halomonadaceae; genus Vreelandella; species Vreelandella vilamensis. The sequence goes on from NZ_JARWAN010000002.1 coordinate 117,138, forward strand.
CCGTCCCTGGGCGGGGCTTTTAGCCTTTCAACAGCGCGGCTTTCGGGCAGCGGCACTGGGCTACTTCGGCCACTGCTGGGAGCTTTACGCTTTTTGGACGCTCACCCCTTTTCTGGTCGCGCGCGAACTTACCCGGCTGGGCACCTCCCTCGACAGCGTCTCGTGGCTGAGCTTTACGGTGATAGCGGTGGGTATGCCGGGATGCGTGCTTGCCGGGCGCGCCAGCCGCCATGTCGGCAGCGGCCGTGTCGCCTTTATAGCGCTGGCGTGTTCCGGCGCGCTATGTCTGCTTTACCCGCTACTTGGCAGTGCGCCGCCGCTTTTCCTGCTGGGGCTGCTGTTGATATGGGGCTTTAGCGTGATTGCCGACTCGGCACAATTCTCCGCGCTCGCGTCAGCCACCGCGCCGAGTGATCGCTTAGGCTCAGCGCTTGCCATGATGAACGCTATCGGCTTTGCGCTTACCATTCCCGCCATTGCGCTGGTCACTTCGCTCTGGGCCAGCCAAGGGCTTAGCGTGATTTGGTGGCTACTCCCAGGGCCGGTGTTGGGGTTAATTGCCATGCGCGGCTTATTGATACCTGCCGGCAAGACCTGACGCCCTCCCCCTTGGCGCGCTATACTTGGCGCCAATTTTGTAATCCTGATCAACGTATTCGATGCCTCGCCCTGGCGGGGCGTCTCTGCTGTGAGTGACTCCATGGACAAGACCTACCAACCTGAACAGATCGAAACCCGCTGGTACGAACGCTGGGAAGCCGACAACCGCTTTGCACCTGCCGGCCACGGGCAGCCGTTCTCGATGATGATCCCGCCGCCCAACGTCACCGGCAGCCTGCACATGGGGCACGCGTTCCAAGACACCATCATGGACACGCTGACGCGCTACAAGCGCATGCAAGGCCGCAACACTCTGTGGCAGGTGGGCACCGACCACGCGGGCATCGCCACGCAAATGCTGGTGGAGCGCAAGGTCGCTGCCGAAGAAGGCAAGACCCGCCATGACTTGGGGCGCGAGGCCTTTATCGACAAGGTATGGGAGTGGAAGGAGGAGTCCGGCGGGCATATCACTCGCCAGCTGCGCCGCATGGGTGCGAGCGTGGATTGGAGCCGCGAGCGCTTCACCATGGACGACGGCTTCTACCAAGCGGTGCAGGAAGTCTTCGTGCGCCTGCACGACGAAGGGCTGATCTATCGTGGCAAGCGGCTGGTGAACTGGGACCCGACGCTGCACACGGCGATTTCCGATCTCGAGGTCGAAAACAAAGATCAGCAGGGCAACTTCTGGCACTTCCGCTACCCGTTGGCCGACGGCGTCACGACCGACGCCGGCGAAGACCACCTCGTTGTCGCTACTACCCGCCCGGAAACCCTGCTGGGCGATACCGGCGTGGCGGTGAACCCCGACGACGCGCGCTACGCCTCGCTGGTAGGTAAGTTCATTGAGCTGCCGCTGGTGGGCCGGCGCATCCCCATCGTCGCCGACGAACACGCCGATATGGCGAAGGGCTCGGGTTGCGTGAAGATCACCCCAGCCCACGACTTCAACGACTACGAAGTCGGCAAACGCCAAGATCACCTGCTGATCAATGTCTTCAGCCAGGATGCCACCATCCTTGAGCAGGCGGAGATCTTTGACCTCAAAGGCCAACCGCAGCCGCAAGAAGACGCCACTCTGCCGGCAAAATACGCCGGGCTTGATCGCTTTGAAGCACGCAAGCAGATTGTGGAGGACATGGACGCCCTGGGCTTTTTAGCGCAGGTCGAGACCATTAATAACACCCTGCCCTATGGCGACCGCTCGGGTGACGTGATCGAGCCGCTGTTGACCGACCAGTGGTTTGTCGCCGTTGAGACGCTCGCCAAGCCCGCCATCGAAGCAGTGGAAAACGGTGATATCCAGTTCGTGCCCAAGAACTACGAGAACATGTACTTTGCCTGGATGCGCGATTTGCAAGATTGGTGCATCTCCCGCCAGCTGTGGTGGGGGCACCGCATCCCCGCGTGGTACGACGCCGAAGGCAACGTCTACGTGGCCCGTAGCGAAGACGAAGCGCGCGAGAAGAACGGCTTGGGTGCCAACGTGGCCCTGACCCAGGACGAAGACGTGCTGGATACCTGGTTCAGCTCAGGGCTGTGGACGTTCGGGACGCTGGGCTGGCCGGAAAAAACGCCCGAACTGGACACCTTCCACCCCTCCAGCGTGTTGGTGACCGGCTTTGACATCATCTTCTTCTGGGTCGCACGGATGATCATGATGACGCTCAAGTTCACCGGCGAGGTGCCGTTCAAGCAGGTCTACGTGCACGGCTTGGTGCGCGACGGCCAGGGGCAGAAAATGTCCAAATCCAAGGGCAACGTACTCGACCCCATCGACCTCATCGACGGCATCGAACTCGATACCCTGATTGAAAAGCGCACCGGCAACATGATGCAGCCGCAAAAGGCCAAGGCGATTGCCAAGGCCACCCGCGACGAATTCAAGGACGGCATCGAGCCCCACGGCACCGATGCGCTGCGCTTTACCTTCCTCTCCCAAGCCACCACCGGGCGCGACATCAAGTTCGACATGAGCCGCCTGGATGGCTATCGCAACTTCTGCAATAAGCTGTGGAACGCTTCGCGCTACGTACTGATGAACGCCGAAGGCGAAGACTGTGGAGTCGATGGCGGCGAAGTAGCATTATCGCTTGCTGACCGCTGGATTATCTCGCAACTGCAGAAGACCGAAGCCCACGTCACCAAGGCGATGGACGAATACCGCTTCGACCATGCCTCGCAAGCGCTTTATGAATTCGTCTGGAACGAATACTGCGACTGGTATCTGGAGCTCTCCAAGCCCGTTTTATGGGACGACACTGCCAGTGCCGAAGCCAAGCGCGGCACCCGCCGCACCCTGGTGCGCGTGCTGGAAGCCATACTGCGCCTGGCCCACCCGATGATGCCGTTCATCTCCGAAGAGATCTGGCAACGCATCGCCCCCTTGGCCGGTACCTACGGCGGTGAGGGCGACTCGATCATGGTGCAGCCGTGGCCCGAGGCCGTTGATCACAAGCTCGACGAGCAGGCCACGCGCGATATCGAGTGGCTTAAAGGCGTGATCATCGCCGTGCGTAACATTCGCGCCGAGATGAACATTGCCCCCGGCAAGCCCCTGGACGTGCTGCTGACCAAAGGCCAGCCCGAGGACGCCGAGCGCTTGGAGAAAAACCGCCTATTCCTCTCGAAACTGGCGAAGCTTGAAAGCGTCACCTGGCTTTCTAACCCTGACGACGCCCCGCTTTCAGCCACGCAGCTGGTAGGCGACATGGAAGTGCTGGTCCCCATGGCGGACTTGATCGACAAGGACACCGAGCTCAAACGTCTCAACAAAGAGATCGAAAAGCAGGACAAGCTGATCGGCGGGATCGAGAAGAAGCTCGGCAACGAAGGCTTTATCGCCAAAGCCCCCGAAGCGGTAGTGGAAAAAGAGCGCGGCAAACTCGCCGAGTTCCAGTCCGCCAAAAAGCTACTGGAAGAGCAGAAAGCGAAGATTGAGGCGTTGTAAGTCAGCGTTTATTGCACTAACCAAGCGGCACCCAGTAGGGTGCCGCTTGGGTTTTAACCTACTGCCAGAACACTGCCTACCGCCAGAACACTGACTAAATCAGGAACAAAACCTATCCTCACCTGACCAACGTAAGTGGACCGTTTTTTCCTGCCGCTCAGGACCCTGTCACCGACATTCGCTGAGTGAAGCTGTCCTACATTCACCCATTGAGGTCACTTCAACCATGCGGACACCCTCCGAAAAGTTCAGCAACACGCCACCCACAATACCGCCGCTAGATCCAGACCGGGTAGCGCTGTTTGAGGAAGCTGGCTTAACGGTCAAGCAGCTGGAACCGCTTGGCGTCGAGATTTACGGTGCTGACGTTCGTCACCGACTTCCCGAGCCTGTCATCGAGGCGCTGGAAGTGGAAATGGCAAACCGGGGTTTCATCGTCTTTAAGCACCAGGCGGATCTCTCGGCCGATGAGCTGGTCAACGCAAGCAAATGGTGGGGCGCGGGCGAAATCCATTCCACTCATGGCGTCCACCCGGCAACGCCTGGCATGAACCGGGATATCTTTCGCTGCTCCAATGATGACCGCTACGGTATCCTGGGCGTAGGCCCTCAGTGGCATAACGATGGTAGCTTTGAAGCCGCCACGTTCTCCCACTCCGCCTACTATATGGCGCGCGCCCCTGAGCAGGGCGGCGGCACTCACTTTGCCCACCAAGGCGCCGCCTTTGATGTACTACCGGAGGAAAAGCAAGCCTTCTGGGAGCGGCTGGTGTCTGTCAACTCGGCGTCAGGGGTAAGCCATCCCGTTGTCCACACGCATCCCATCTCGGGGCGTAAGAGCGTCTGGCTTCATCTAGGAATGACCGGTGCGGTAATCGAGCGACTTCCCGAAGAAGATGTACCCATTGAAGAACTGCAGCAAACATCTGCCTCCGTCGAACAACTTCGCTTGCTCAACGAAACCGAAATAAAGCAGCTTTTTAACGACTATAACGATCTGTTGAATGCGTCATTCGAAAAAGGTTACGGCATTCGTTATCACTATGACACCAGCGATCTACTCTACATTGATAACTGGGCGCTGGCCCATCGGGCAGCGCCTGAAGCGCATATGCCGGTAGAAGAACAGGGCCTGAGGATCATGGATCGCGTAACGGTCAAGTCGAAGCAAAACCTGGCACCGCACTTTGACTTGCCGCAGTACATTAATTTATCCGGCCCGCACCCCTTTAATCGCGACGGCGTTTGGAAAGCCGGTAGCGTAGGGTTTCGCTGGAAAGATGATATTCCTATGCAAAACTAGTGCTTTTGATATTTCAGCTTGGCTGCATGCCTGCATCATTTTTTTACGATAAACCGTGTAAGGTTGGTATAAGGGCTATCACTGAGTAAGATCATAAAGATAGCTTCAACAAGGACGATTTTATGCCGACACCAGGCGAGCAACGTTTGACAACGCTTGAGACAGAACTCCGGCGGGCGAACATTACGTACCGCGAGCTGTCATCAATGGCGGACACTGGGCTAGCCCACGACCATGTTTGGCTACACCGAAATGGCGATGATTGGGTAGCCCGGCTGCCCAAGCAAAGCCAAATGAACCTGGCGCCAGCCGACAACCTCGCCTACGAGGCCGCCTGTTACGAGCGCGCAAGCTTAGGTGGGCATGTGCCGCGCTTGCATGGCCTTTTGCCCGTGAGCGACGCCCTGCCCCGAGGCGGGTTGCTGGTCGATGCCATTGAAGGCCGGTTAGCCCAGCTCCCAGAGGACTTGCCGCGCATCGCTGAAACCTTGGCCAGCCTGCACCGGCTGGCGCTGCCGGATCAACCCGCTCCGCTTTTCGCCCCAAGTGACCCATGGCAGGCCATGCGTGAGGAAGTCAGCGACCAAGCGCAATGGTTGGAAAAAGCGGAGTTAAACGCGGAGGTGGTGGCGCGCATTCGCGCCGAACTTGATGCCCTACCTACCACACTGCCCGATGCCGAGCGTTGCTTGATCAGCTTTGACACCCACCCCGGTAACTTCTTAATCACCGAAGATGGCCGCGCGGTGCTGGTGGATTTAGAGAAGTGCCGCTACGGCCTGCCGGGCATTGATCTGGCCCACACCTCGCTCTACACCTCGACTACCTGGGACGTTAATAGTCAGGCGGTGCTCACCCTTGACGACGTGGTTGCCTTTTATCAGCGCTGGCAGGCCGCCATGGGAAAATCTCCCAGCGCGGAAACCTTAGTGGCTTGCCGCCGTGCTACCTGGCTATGGTCACTGACTTGGTGCGCCAAGTGGCGTGCCCAGCACTTGCACGCGAAGGATGCCGAACGCCGGGGCGAAGACTGGTCAGCCGAGCTCACCGATGCTGCCGTGATTGCCCACGTGCGCGACCGGGTCGAACACTATTTGTCGCCGCCTATTATTGAGCATGTTCAAAATGAACTTCAGCGTCTCAAAAATGCTCTATAACTCACTGATTTTATGAGGTGTGCGATGAAACCACGTGTTACCTTAGGGGCCACTGTTGCCACTACCCTGCTTGCCCTAACGCTGCCGGCGGCGGCTAGCCCCGAGCCAAGCGACTGGCAAGCCGTTCTGGATGAAGCCGAAGGCCAAACCGTTTACTGGAACGCTTGGGGCGGCGATACGCGTACCAACCGCTACATTGCCTGGGTTGCTGATGAAATGCGGCGCCGCTTTGAAGTCGAGGTGCGCCACGTTAAACTCGACGACACTGGAAGCGCCGTCTCGCGGGTGCTGGCAGAAAAGCAGGCAGGCAATGACGACGAAGGGAGCGTCGATCTTATCTGGATCAACGGCGAAAACTTTGCCGCCATGCGCGAGCGTGACCTTCTGTTTGGCCCCTTTGCCGACGCGTTGCCCAACTTCGCCCTGACCTACCCCGAAGACAACCCGGAAGTCGTGACTGATTTCACCCTACCCACCGAAGGCTATGAATCGCCCTGGGGCAAAGCGCAGATCACCTTCTACTACGATAGCGCCTACACCCAAGACCCGCCGCGCAGCATAGACGCGCTTCTCGGTTGGGCCGAGGAAAATCCAGGGGAGTTTACCTACCCACGCATTCCCGATTTCACCGGCAGCACTTTTCTCAAGCAAGCGCTGATTGAGTTAACCGACAAAGACGACGCACTCTATCAGCCGGTATCAGAAAGCGACTTTGACGCCGTCACCGCGCCGCTTTGGGCCTATTTAGATGAACTGCACCCGCACTTATGGCGCAGCGGGCGCAGCTTTCCCGATTCAGGCCCCGCCCTTCGCACGCTGATGAGCGATGGCGAGCTAAGCTTGGCGTTCTCCTTTTATCCCTCGGAAGCGGCCGTGGCCGTGCGCGAGTACCAATTACCCGAGAGTGTGCGCAGCTACGTGTTTGAAGGCGGCACGCTTGGCAACGTGCATTTTGTCGCCATCCCGTATAACTCGCCGCATAAAGCGGGCGCAATGACGCTGGCCAATTTCCTGCTAACACCTGAGGCCCAAGCGCAGAAGCAGTCGCTCAAGATGTGGGGGGATCGCACCGTTTTAGACGTAAACCGCTTGGACGAAAAAGCCCAGGCACGCTTTGCACAAGGCGATACGCATCCCGCCGAACTGCCCGCAGATGCGCTTTCGCAAACGCTGCCCGAGCCACACCCGAGCTGGATGACCGCGCTACAGAATGCTTGGCGTGAGCGTTACGGAACCCGTTAAACCGTGCTGAGGCTCGCTCCCTGGCTGTTAATTGCGGTATTGGTGGTGCCGGTAGGGGCAGGGCTTGCCACTCTGTTGATGCCGGCATTTGGCGTGCACCCGGGGTTAGGTGCCACCACCTTCACACTCGCGCCCTGGCAAGCGCTACTAACTTGGCCGGGGATTGCACAATCGGTGTTACTCAGCCTTTCTGCAGGGCTTATTGCTCCGCTGATTGCCCTCGCCGTTGTCATCCTTTTCCTGGCGGCGAACCAAGGCACTTGGCTAGATCGCGCCCTGCATCGTTTGGTCTCACCCTTGCTAGCGATCCCTCATGCCGCGGTAGCGTTTGGCCTTGCCTTTTTAATAGCGCCTTCGGGGCTGTTGGCACGTTTTATCTCGCCAAGTGTGACCGGCTGGGAACGCCCACCCGACTGGCTGATCGTCAACGACCCCTGGGGCGTGGCGCTTATGGCCGGTTTAGTGCTCAAAGAGGTGCCTTTTCTTCTGCTGATGAGCCTTGCCGTGCTCCCGCAGCTGTCGCCCGAACGGCGAATTGAGCTTGCCCGCTCGCTAGGTTATACCCCGTCTCTGGCATGGTTAAAAACGGTGCTGCCTGCGCTCTACCCGCTGATTCGTCTACCGGTGTATGCGGTTATCGCCTACTCAAGCTCGGTGGTGGATATGGCCATCATTCTTGGCCCTACGCGCCCCTCCACCTTGAGCGTGGCGGTGCTTTCCTGGTTCAACGACCCGGATCTCTCACGCCGCCTAATGGCCTCGGCAGGGGCACTCTTACAACTGGGCGTTACCCTTAGCGCGCTTACCCTCTGGTGGCTGGGTGAACAGCTGGTAAAGCCTCTTGGCAAGCGCTGGTTACTCAACGGCCAGCGGACGCAAGGCAGCCGCGTATGGACAGCCGCCGGACGCGTCGGCCTAACGCTCACAACTGTCACCGCGCTTTTGGCCCTGGTGGGTCTGGCGCTTTTTTCCGTCGCCGGATTTTGGCGCTTTCCCGATGCGTTCCCCAGCGGATTCACGCTGGACCACTGGCAGCGAGCCTTTTCCAGCCTCGCGCTGCCGCTCGGTAATACGTTATTGATTGGCATCGCCGCGACGCTGGTTGCGCTTCTACTCGTGGTAGCATGCCTCGAAAATGAGGTTCAGCGTCACCTTCACCCCAAACATGCCCTCTGGCTTTTGTACCTGCCACTGCTTGTGCCGCAGGTCGCTTTTCTGTTTGGCGTAGTGGTCGCCGCCGAAAGCCTGGGTATTCGCCCACAGCGCTCCCTCGTCGTCGCGGCGCATCTGCTTTTTGTCGTGCCTTACCTTTATCTGTCTCTGGCAGAAGCCTATCGACGCCTTGACCCACACTGGATGCAGGTGGCGCATTCGTTGGGCGCCTCTAAGTGGCGCGCTTTCTGGCAGGTGCGCGTACCACTTTTGTTAGCACCTCTACTCACGGCCTGCGCCATCGGGCTTTCGGTAAGCATTAGCCAGTACCTTCCCACGCTTCTGCTCGGCGCTGGACGCGTGCCGACGATCACCACCGAGGCGGTGGCGCTGGCGAGCGGAGGGAATCGCCGACTGATCGGGGTGTGGGCGCTACTTCAAGCCCTGCTGCCATTTATCGGTTTTGCCTTAGCTCTGCTCATACCGCGGCTGCTCTGGGCGAAACGCAACCCTCGACGAGGCGTCTCATGAGCGTTTTTCCTCTTGAGCAAGCACATTGGCCCCCTGGCACGCCGCTCAGCATCATTATCCCCGTGCTTAACGAGGCCGAAGCGCTGCCGGCAATACTTGCCGCCCTTCAGCCCTTGCGCGCACAAGGCGCGGAAGTGATCGTGGTGGATGGTGGAAGTCACGATGACACACCAACACTGGCGGAACCGTTGGCGGATCACGTACTCACAAGCGCTCCAGGCCGCGCGCGGCAGATGAACGCCGGCGCTACGCGTGCCCGCGCCGAGGCACTGCTGTTTCTCCATGCCGATACGCGCTTGCCACCCGACGCGCTTGGTTTAATAACACAAGCGCTAGTACGGCGCTCATGGGGGCGGTTTGATATTCACCTAGACGGCAAAAGCCGCTGGCTGGTGCTGATTAGCGCAATGATCAACCTGCGCTCGCGCCTTTCCGGTATCGCCACCGGCGATCAGGCCCTGTTTATGCGCCGCGACGCCTTCGACGCCGTCGGCGGACTCCCCGAACAGCCGTTGATGGAAGACATTGAAATCACGAAACGGCTCAAGCGCCTTGCTCGCCCCGCCTGCCTGCGCGCCAAAGTGGTCAGTTCCGGCAGGCGCTGGGATCAACGCGGCGCCTGGCGCACTATTTTGCTCATGTGGCGGCTGCGCTACCGCTACTGGCGCGGCGTAAATACTGAAGAGCTCGCGAAGGCGTATCGCCATGTGCGCTAAGCGTTTTATCACTCGCCTCCCGGTCACGCTGCACGTGCTTGCCAAAGCCCCGCTACCCGGCCAAGCCAAAACCCGCTTGATGCCGCTGTTGGGCCAGCAAGGCGCGGCCGATGCCCACGCCGAACTGGTGCGCTTTAGCGTGGCGAATGCGTGCCGCGCCTTTGCGCCAAAACGCGTGACGCTTTGGACCGCGCTGGAGCACCAGCACCCGCTCTTTACCGCGCTGGCTAGGCAGTATGGCGTTACGCTAACGCCTCAAGTGAGCGGTGATTTGGGCGCGCGAATGCGCCACGCGCTTAACGCCGACCCTGGCCCCTCCATGGTGATAGGCAGCGACTGCCCCAGTATCACGCCTAGCTTACTGCGCCTTTGCGCCGCACAATTAGCCGACCATCAGGTGGTGATACTCCCTGCCGAGGATGGCGGGTATGGGTTGATCGGCACCCAAGAGGACACCCCTTCTCTGTTTCACGATATGCCCTGGGGAAGCGAGCGCGTGCTCGCCAAGACTCGCGACCGCCTCGCGGCGTGCGGGCTAACCGCCGCTTTCCCCGCCACCGTTTGGGACGTTGACCGCCCCGAGGATTGGCAACGCTGGCTGCAGTTTCGCCGTAAGCCAACGTAAGGAATTGACGCTATGACGCACTGACTGTCTCTAATAACTGTTTCCAATGTCTGTTTCCACTGACGGTCTCTACTGACGGTCATCACTGACTCTCACCCGCCTTAACACCGGAGCCTTACGTGAACCGAAAACGCGTCTATTTAATTGTCCTTTTGGCCGCCGTGGTGACGCTTTTTTACCTCAGCGGTGCGCCGGCGTACTTTACGCTTGAAACCGTGCAAGCGTATCGCAGCGATTTCCAAGCGCTGTTTGAGCAATCGCCGTGGCAAGTCGCGGGGATTTTCTTCGCCGCGTATGTCGTCATCACCGCGCTGTCGTTGCCGGGCGCCACCTTGATGACCCTGCTGGGTGGGGCGCTGTTTGGCCTTGGCTGGGGGCTTTTGATTATCTCGTTTGCCAGCACGATCGGGGCGACCCTAGCGTTTGTGATCTCGCGCTTTCTGTTTCGCAAGCCGATTGAAAAACGCTTCCCGCGCCAGTTTGAACGGATCAATCGCGGGGTTGAGCGCGACGGTGCCCTTTACCTTTTCACCCTGCGCCTGGTGCCGATTTTCCCCTTTTTCATGATCAATCTGGTGATGGGGCTCACCCGAATAAAAACCGTGACGTTTTATTGGGTCAGCCAGGCGGCGATGCTACCCGGCACCGCCGTCTACGTGAATGCTGGCGGTCAGCTCGGCGACTTAGAAAGTTTAGGCGGTATCCTCTCGCCGTCACTGCTTGCCTCGTTTGCCCTGCTCGCGGTATTTCCTTGGATTGCCCAACGCCTCGTGCTGCTGGTACAAAAGCGCAAGGCGTATCAAGCCTTTAAACGCCCGACCACATTTGATTATGACATCCTGGTCATTGGCGGCGGCTCCGCTGGGCTGGTGACGAGCTATATCGCCAGCGCCGTCAACGCCAAGGTGGCATTAGTCGAAAAGCACAAGATGGGCGGCGACTGCTTGAACACCGGGTGTGTGCCGTCGAAAGCGCTGATTCGCGCCGCCCGCGCCGCCCACGAGATTCGCACCGCGTCACGCTTCGGCGTGACATCAAGCGAGCCCGAGATCGACTTTGCCAAGATCATGGGGCATGTCCATCAGGCGATTCGCGATATCGAACCCCATGACAGCGTCGAGCGCTACACAAGCTTGGGCGTAGACGTTTACCAAGAACACGCCACCCTGACTTCCCCATGGGAAGTTCACCTTGGCGAACAAACGCTCACCGCGCGCCATATCGTCATTGCCACCGGCGCCCGGCCACGGATCCCCTCGCTTCCCGGTATTGAAAACGCACCGGTACTCACCTCGGAAACTCTCTGGTCACTCACCGAGCAGCCCAAACGCTTAGTGGTACTCGGCGGCGGGGCGATTGGCTGCGAGCTTAGCCAGAGTTTTGCCCGCCTCGGCACGAGCGTGACCTTGGTAGAAGGGACGCCCCAGCTGATGGGACGCGAAGATACTGACGTCGGCGAACACGTCGAAGCGATGCTGACGCGCGAAGGTGTCACGGTGATGACCAACACCCAGGCGCTGGAAATCGCCCTCACCGAGTCCGGGTATCAACTCGCCGTAGAGAACGGCGGCGAGCATATCCAACTGCCTTTTGACCAGCTGCTGGTGAGCGTCGGCCGCCAAGCAAACGTAGAAGGCCTGGGGCTCGAAGCGCTAGGAATCACCACCAGCGAGGCAGGCACGCTGGAGCTTAACGAACGCCTGCAAACGCGTTTGCCCAATATTTGGGCCTGCGGCGATGTCGCCGGACCTTATCAGCTCACCCACGCCGCTGCCCACCAAGCCTGGCACGCCGCGGTCAATGCGCTATTTGGCGAGCTGAAAAGCTTTGCCGTGGATTACCGTTTTATGCCCGCCGTGACCTACACCCAGCCCGAAGTCGCGCGCGTGGGGTTGAACGAAAAAGAGGCCAAGGCCAAAGGTGTCGATTTTGAACTCACCCATTACGCCATGGAAGACAGCGACCGCGCCATTGCCGAAGGCGCGACGAAAGGCTTTATCAAAGTACTCACCGTGCCAGGGCGCGACAAAATACTCGGCGCCACCATCGTGGCGGAGAACGCCGGCGAGTGGCTCACTGAGTTCACCTTGGCAATGAAGCACGGTCTGGGTCTGAACAAACTACTCGGCACCATTCATCCCTACCCCACCCTCGGCGAAGCCGCCAAGGCAACGGCGGGTGTTTGGAAGAACAACCACAAACCCGAGCGGGTGTTGGCGATGCTCAAACGCTACTTCGCTTGGCGGCGAGGCGAAGACAAAGTCAAAGACAAAGAGAAAAACTCATGAAGCGTTTACTACTGATAGGCGCCGGGCACGCGCATGCTTTCGTCCTTGAAGCCTTGGCGAATAAGCCGGAGCCGTTCATCGAAATCACCGTGGTGAGCGACAGCCGCTATGCGGCGTACTCGGGCAGCGTTCCGGCCTGGCTTGCCGGTGAGTGTTCACTGCGCGAAACACAAATCGATATAGAAGCACTTTGTCAGCGCGTGGGGGCCAATTTGATTATCTCAACGGCGACATCGTTACGCGTGGTCGACCGTGAGGTAACGCTCGCTAACGGCGAGCAGCTTACGTTCGATGTTGCCTCACTGAATATCGGCTCGACGCTCGCGCTACCTCAGCAAAAGAGTGAAAAAGCCCCTTACCTACTCGCCATGCGTCCCTTAAGCTCGCTTCATGAGCGCTGGCAGGCGCTACAAGACAGAGTGGCGCGCCTTCCAAGCGGGGGAGAACAGCGCGTGGTCAGCGTGGGCAGTGGTGCCGCGAGTTGCGAAACCCTGATGAGTGTTTTAGCGCAGTTACGCCAAAAACGACCGGATATTACTTGGCGCGGGGAGTTATTAAGCGCTAGTGACGCCGTTCTGCCCGAGGCGGGATGGCTGCCGCGCTGGCTTATCCAGCGTGCGCTACGGCGTGCGGGCGTCACGGTGCACTACGGTACGCGAGGGGAATCGCTGGTTGAGGGAGGCGTGCTCGATAGCGCGGGGCATCGCGTTCCGGCAGATATCGTGCTGTGGGCGACAGGCGCGATGGGGCATGGCTGGCTTGCCGAAACCACATTGCCGCTCGATACCAACGGGTTTGTTGAGGTAGGCAAAACACTGGAAGTGAAAGGCGTGCCCGGCATCTTTGCCGCGGGTGACTGCGCGGCGTTCACCCCTGCCCTACCAAACGCCGGGGTTTACGCGGTGCGCATGGGGCCGCATCTGGCCGATAACCTGCGCGCTGCCTGCCAGTGCCAACCGCTGGATGAATGGCAGCCACCCAAACGGGTGCTTGCGCTGATTGGCACGGGCGATGGCCATGCCATTGCCAGCCACGGGGCGGTGGGGTTTGCTGGAAAATGGGTCTGGCGATGGAAAAAGCGGATTGATGCGCGCTTTATTGCCCGCTTCAATCCGCCTTTTTCACGATAAATCGATTGGTTTGCCGATAAACCGATTAGTTGGCTTGGCGCCAACCACCCAGCACACGGCTATCCGGGCCGAAGAACACCAAACGGTCATGGTCGATGAGATAGCGGTAGGCATTCTCCAGCATACCCGTGACGCGTTGAACGCTTTCTTGCTCCGGGCACGCCATGCGCGTCGAGGCAAGCTCGCTGAATGCGATGCGCTGGTTGTCGCCTAGCTGAACGCGACCCGTAAACCGATTACAGCCATCGTGGCCGCTAACGTCTCCGTCTTCCGTGATACGAAAAAACGGTGTCTCAGGTAACGAGAGGCGCTCATCGGTACCCACGAGCAGCAAATTCCAGCGCTCTTCGACCACCGGGCCATAAAGCTTAGTGTCACCCGGCGATGGTGTTGTTGCTGATGTATCCTTCGGTGCGCTACTGCAAGCGTTAAGCATGACGGCCAAGCCTAAAAGGCTTAGCCATTGAATGCTCATTCTTTTAGCGCCGCCGGCGGCTATCGCGTTGTTCACTTACCAGCTTCCTGTGTTTTTCATCGACGCCCAAGGCTCCTTGGGCGGCAGCGCGTCGCCTTTTTGCAAAAGCTCAACGGAAATGCCGTCGGGGGATTTCACAAACGCCATGTGGCCATCGTGGGGTGGGCGATTAATCGTGACGCCATCGTCTTGAAGCGTCTGGCATAGCGCGTAAATATCCTCTACCCGATACGCCAAGTGGCCAAAGTTACGCCCGCCGCTGTACTCTTCCGGGTCCCAGTTGTAGGTCAGCTCGAGTTCTGGCGCTTGGAGTTCCGTTGAGCGCGCTTCATCTTCCGGCGCAGCGAGAAAAACAAGCGTAAAACGCCCTTTCTCACTCTCTTTGCGACGCACCTCTTTAAGGCCTAAGAGATCACAATAGAAATGTAGCGAGGCATCAATATCACTGATGCGCACCATCGTATGGAGATACTGCATATCCGACTCCTGTCGCCATGAGTGAAAATTACTGTGTGTACTCGCGGAAAATTTCCGGCGTGCGGTTATCACGGGTAAACGTTAGCACCGCATAGTCATCCACACGGCCTGTTTCCATGCCCGGTGAACCGTGTGGCATCCCTGGCACCGCCAAGCCCGCCACATCCGGGCGCTCATCTAAAAGTGCTTTGATATCGTTTGCGGGCACATGGCCTTCGATAACGTAGCCATCGATGATGGCGGTATGGCAGGAAGCCAGCTTAGGCGTAACACCGTGTTCGATTTTGACCTGGCGCACGTCACCATCGCGATGGTGATTCACCTCGAAGCCGTTATCTTCAAGGTGCGCAACCCAAGCACCGCAACAGCCGCAGTTTGGATCGCTGTGCACCTCAATGGCAGGCGCGGCAGCCGCAAAAGGGGCTGCAACCAAAAGCGACAAACCCACTACACGCTGACCGAGGTGCTTTTTACTTATACAACATCGTAACATTTGGGTACCCTCTTAATCGGACGGGTATAGCAACTGGCGTTACTGATATCTTAGCTGTCTTTATCGATAGGAGAAAGCCGTGGACTCTATCACGCAAGCGGCGCTGGGCGCGGCCATTGGCGGTACCGTACTCGGACGTCGCCTGGGGCGTAAGGCGGTTCTGCTCGGCGCCGTAGTCGGCACCCTGCCCGACTTGGATGTCGTGCTTGACTACGGCGATGCCATCGCCAATGTCACGCAGCACCGCGGCTTTAGCCACTCGTTATTTGTCCTCACGGGGCTGGGTGTGCTGCTCGCGTGGCTTTGTGCTCGCTTTGCGCCCGCACGCGATATTTCCCTGCGACGGTGGCTGACATTTTTTCTGCTGATACTACTGACGCACCCGCTGCTTGATGCGCTTACAACTTACGGCACTCAGCTTTTCTGGCCACTGAAGACGCCTCCCGTTGCCTGGCCGATTGTCTTTATTATCGACCCGATCTACTCGTTGGTTTTGTTAGTCGCACTAGGGGTGGCAATGTTTACCGGGAAGATTAAACGTCGCTGCGCGTGGGGGCTCGCGCTTTCTTGTGCCTATCTAATGTTTGCGATGGGCGCCAAAGGTGTCGTCATCCAGCGTCTTGAACCCGTACTGGCCACACAAGGCATCGAAGAGGCGCCGCGACTGATACAACCTGCTCCGTTCACCACATTACTCTGGCGCGCGACTATTATTGATGGCGACACGCAATATGAGAGCTTGATCGGCTTGTTAGATCACAAGCCGCCGGTACTTGAGCCGTTCACCCGCCAAATCGACCTTGCCGGAAGTGCCGTTAACGACCGCCACATACAGCGGCTACGCTGGTTTGCCGGGCCGTTTTTACGCTATGACCTTCAGCGTGAAGACGAGATGCAAACGTTGCTCGTCACCGATGTACGCCTCGGCTTCCCAGGTTTTTACCCTTTCACGTATGCTATCGCCAACCGCCTCGACGAACACGCCACTTGGCGCCCCCTGGAAATATCAACACAGCTAGCGAGCGAGCGCGGCGTTGATCAAACCACGCTCAAGCGCTTATGGACACGTGCTAAGGGCGACAGCGGTGCGCTTTGCGCCGCCGCCCTTGTGGAACCTCGCTGGCGCTTAGCGCCAGCCGCTTGCTAAACGACAATCATGGCGCAATACCCTGGCCACAGCCGCTATACTGCTGGCCATCAATGGAAAGCGTGACCCGCGCTGGGTAAGGGTGCCCGCTCATATCGTCGAAGCAGGCGCCAGCTTCGATCCTCACACGGAAGAATCGTCCGGCGTTGGCGTTTTCGAGCACGACGCGGCCGGCGTCATTATCCATGACGCTCACCATATACGGCAGCGTTTGGGTTTTCTCGCCATAATCGGTGGTGAGTGTCAGCGTTGGCGCACTGCTGGAAAGCGCCACTGACCAACCGGGCTCATTACCACGCCCTAGGAACATGACACCTGGGTGCGTTTCACGGGTCAACGTGTCGCGTGTGATGGCTCGCTCGCACTGCAACTGTCCACGCGGCGTCTCGACCTGCGCTTTGTCGCCGCGGTTCCAAAAACTGATCTCGCCATCTTGATAACGCGCACCGCTTGCCACGACCGCTTGGGGCAATTGCCATGCGCCATGCAGCGACCACAGGCGCAGTGTCTCGTCATTGAAAGCGGTCACCAAATGTTGGCTCGCCGGCTCACAACGCCACGCCTCAAATTTATCGGCACCGCCGGCAAAGAGCGCCGAAGGCAGTAATGGGGCGGTTGCTTTACCTCCAGACGCGCGTTGATCCGACGGCTCTATTGGCGCTGATGTCGCGGCACATCCACTCACCAGCAGGGTGAAAAGACTTAGGGCAAATATGTTTAGGGTTGGTAAGTGACGCATAGCACGCTCCCTGTTTTTTCTATGAACGAACAAATAGGCTATCGGCGCTTAAACGCTTGCAAATCCTGTGGGTCAAACTGCTCTACCGTTTCAGGTAATTCCAGCGCTTCACGCTTAAGTTTGACTTCCATCTTCTCGGCCAACCGCTCGGCGTCGTCATCGGTCGTACGCCCGTTAAGCTCGGCTAATTGGGTCATGCCCTGATGGTAGAACGTCAGGATATCCAGCGCGACGCGATTGTCTTCCTCCACGGCTTTGCGCAGCGTTGGCAGGTAGCCGCTAATTTGCGAAAGGTGATGCTTAAGCTGCCAGACGTAACGTACCTCGTTCATCCACGGGCGATCTTTTAGCACAGCAAAAAGCGCGCTGGTGGCCAAAAGCCCAAGAAATACGCCCAAGGCATTGAGCCAAATACTACTACCCAGCGCCGAGGTCAGCAGCAGGGCAAATAACATTCCAAACACAATCAGTTGCCCCGCCATGGCAAAGCTGATCATGCGCGCCTTGCGGCGATATACTTCAGGTTCGTGCTGCTCTAACTGAAACGCTGCCATGGCCAACCTCTTGTCGTGGCGATTTAACTCTCTTATTGAACAATCTTTTTAATGATTTCTTTAATGATTTTCTTAGCGAGAGGGTTGGCTTCTATGATACGTGGCCGGCCACCACGCACAAGCATTGATACAATCCGTTAAGCTAAGCGTTCGGCAGCGGTTTTTATCAAATGCTCGGTCGAGACCCAGCCAATACAGGCATCGGTGACCGAGACACCGTAGCGCAGTGCGCCAGGGTTTAGCCGCTGCTTGCCTTCGTGCAAGTAGCTTTCAAGCATTAGCGCCACAAGATTATTCTCGCCTGACTGGCGCTGAGCCAGCACGTCTAGCATCACTTCACTCTGGCGACGGTGATCTTTGCGCGCATTGGCATGACTACAGTCCACCATTAGGCGAGGGTTTTGCCCAATGTCACGCAGCGCTTTTGTTGCCGCACGCACATGGCTTGCTTGGTAGTTGGGCTCACCGTGACCGCCGCGCAGCACAAGGTGGGTGTTGGGGTTGCCGGCACTTTGCTGCATTACCGGGCGCCCGTCGGCATCTAACGCAAAGCGCTGATGCGGATGCGCTGCCGCTTGCATGGCATCAATCGCCACTTGCACATCCCCACTGGTGGCATTTTTAAACCCCACCGCCGCGCGTAAATCGCTGGCCAGCTCGCGGTGAAGCTGCGACTCGGTAGTGCGCGCGCCTATCGCTACCCAGCTCAGCAGATCCTCCAAGTAAGGCGCCAGCATCGGCTGCAAAATCTCGGTGGCCACTGGAAGGCCAAGCCGAGCGACACGACCCATTAGCTCACGAGAAAGCGCAAGCCCTTTGGTCATATCGCCGCTACCGTTTAGGTCCGGGTCGTAAGCCAGCCCTTTCCAACCGACCGTAGTGCGCGGTTTTTCCACGTAAACCCGCATCACCGGCACAATTTGCTCACTGACTTCATCGCTCAGCGCCACCAAGCGCTCGGCGTATTCCAGGGCAGCGCGCGGATCATCGATGGAACACGGTCCTACCACGACAAGCAGACGATCATCCTCACCGCGCAGAATACGGTGGATCGTCTCTTGGTGTTCGGCAATGTTTGATGTGAGTGCGGCATCCAGCGGATGCGTGGCGCGTAGCTCGGCAGGTGTTGGGAGCGACACGGTAGAGGCATCGCTCATCGACGAACCGGTTGTCTGGCAGGCCGCATCACGTGTTATCGCGGTACCAAGCGTTTTAGCAGGGGCATTCATGAATTAACTCTCCGTGTTGGTGGACAGGTGTTGGTGGACCAGTGTAGAGGGCATCGTACGTATGGTTCACCACTCCGCTTTATCAGGTTCATCAAGACAGATGACAAAAACGCGAAAGCCCCGGCTGGGGTTACCAACCGGGGCTTTCTTTGCGGCAGGCAACCCGTGGGGTGTGCCTGTTGGCGCGACGTTAAACGTCGGCCACGGGCACACCTTGGCTAAACCAATAGCCAAAATAGACGCCAGCTTTTGCTGGGGCGATTACGACATTGCGTGTAAGCGAAGTCATGTTCATCGTCTATTTCCGTTGGTTAAGCGGGGGCTCTATGTGCCGCGTTTTACGAATATGTCTTCTGTCGTGCATCAATGGTTTGATCGTGCCTGGTTTACGCGACATTGACAAGTGCCTGTTAGGCGACTTTGGTTACCAGCGTCATCGAGGCAAACCATTAGCCGTTAAAAAACTGGAACCAACCAATAGTGGCGGGAAGCGCGCTCATACTAACGAGCACGATCAATCCCATTACGATGGAAATAAATCCCGAGGTATCTTTAAAGTTTTCATCATGGGCCATGATGGTCTCCTTATCGTATGTAGCATTGTCAGGGGTAACAAGAAGGCTATCTTACCCAATCTTTGCATCAACGACGAGGTCAAAGACCCACAAAAAAACCATTAATATTGCATTAACCTAATTCATTAACAATGGGTTAAGACAACATTAGCGCGGTGCATAGCTAAATACATCGGACAACATCTGGCGTTTTTCCAACCCTTTATCCAGCAAAATATCCACGCAGGCATACACCATTCCCGGCGAGCCGGAGAGATGCACCTTGTAAACTGAAGGCGAGATAGAGGCCGCTTCCAACGCCTCATCCACACGACCTAAGTGGTGGTGAATGCGTTCACTTTCGGGCATCGGCTCGCTTAGTGGTAGCTCGGTAACGGCATGAAACGTAAACGCCGGATTTTCCTGCGCCCACTGACATGCCAAGGGCTCTAGATACAAGTCACGATGCTCACGCGCGGCCCACCACAGGTCAATCTGACGATTAGGCTGGTGGGCGAGCACTGCTTCAATAATTGCTTTCATTTGCGCAAAGCCAGTACCCGCCGCAATCAGCAGCAGCGGAGTCGTGCTATCAAGGTCCACAATACAGTCGCCGCCCGGCAGGCGAACCGTCAACTGGTTTGCCACCTGTAAAAGCTCACGCAACCGCGCAGAATTATCCCGTTCTGGCCAATGCTGAATATGCAGCTCAAGCTGACCGTCGCCATGCTCGGCGCTGGCGATCGAGAACGGTACCCAGATATCATCTTCTAGATGCATTTCCAGATATTGGCCCGGCGCGTGCCGCATCGCTTCTGCACGCCCTTGTAGGGTAACGCCGAATACATCGGGGTTTAAGTCTTCAACCTCGGTGACTTGGCAAGTCAACGTCCTTGCGCTCATAAAACCTCTTTATTATCTCAAACAGGGGAACTGCCTACTCACACCCTTGGCGGGCCGGTGGCAGCGGAATACCAATACCCAGCTCATCCCAGCGCTCATCAACGCGGGTTTTCACCACCTCATCCATGGTAATGGGCACGCCCCACTCGCGGTCGGTTTCGCCTGCCCACTTATTGGTCGCGTCCCAACCCATTTTGGATCCCAACCCCGAGACCGGCGAGGCAAAGTCCAGGTAATCAATCGGCGTGTTTTCGATAATCACCGTATCGCGGGCCGGGTCCATTCGCGTGGTCATCGCCCAGATCACGTCTTCCCAGTTGCGCGCGTCGACATCATCATCAAGTACTACCACAAACTTGGTATACATGAATTGACGTAAAAAGCTCCATACGCCCATCATCACGCGTTTGGCGTGTCCAGGGTATTGCTTCTTCATCGTCACCACCGCCATGCGGTAGGAACAACCTTCCGGCGGCAAGTAGAAGTCAACTATCTCAGGAAACTGCTTACGCAGGATAGGCACGAACACTTCGTTAAGCGCTACCCCCAGAATTGCAGGCTCATCCGGCGGGCGGCCGGTGTAGGTGGAGTGGTAAATCGCGTCGCGGCGCTGGGTGATACGCGTCACGGTAAAAACAGGAAAGTGATCAACCTCATTGTAGTAGCCGGTGTGATCGCCAAACGGACCTTCCGGCGCCATATCATCAGGGTAGATAAAACCTTCAAGAATGATTTCGCTCGATGCCGGCACTTCAAGCTCGGCATGGCCACATTTAACCAGCTCCGTGCGCGAACCGCGTAACAGCCCGGCAAAGGCGTATTCGGAAAGCGTATCGGGGACCGGCGTGACCGCACCAAGAATAGTGGCAGGGTCAGCCCCCAGCGCTACCGCTACGGGGAAAGGCTCGCCCGGATGGGCTTTTTGAAACTCTTGAAAATCGAGCGCGCCACCGCGGTGGGAAAGCCATCGCATAATGAGCCGGTTTTTGCCGATTTTCTGCTGACGGTAAATCCCCAAGTTGTGGCGTTTTTTATGCGGTCCTTGGGTCACCACCAGCGCCCACGTCACCAAAGGGGCGGCATCGCCCGGCCAGCAATGCTGAATCGGCAGGCGATCCAGATCGACCTCGTCGTCCTTAAACACAACCTCTTGAACCGGGGCACGCTTAACCGTCTTCGGCCCCATGCTGAGCACTTGTTTGAAGATTGGAAGCTTTGACCACGCGTCTTTCAAGCCTTTGGGTGGGTCGGGCTCTTTTAAAAAAGCCAAGAGCTTACCCACTTCGCGCAGGGCTTCGACCGAGTCTTCTCCCATGCCCAGTGCCACGCGCTTAGGCGTGCCGAACAGGTTTCCCAGAAGCGGCATGTCGTGACCTTTGACATTTTCAAACAGCAGCGCAGGCCCACCGGCGCGCAGCGTGCGATCGCAAATCTCGGTCACTTCCAAGTAAGGATCAACTTCCGCGCTAATACGCTTAAGCTCGCCCTGTGCTTCCAGAGCGGCGATAAAATCTCGCAGGTCATGGTACTTCACTGTTGGCTCCCCGGCTCAAGGGTAGGACGACCAGAGCGCCTTAGCGGCGCTTCATGGCTTCAAAGAACTCCAAATTAGTTTTGGTATCCTTAAGGCGGTCGATCAAGAACTCAGTGGCCGCGATGTCATCCATCGGGTTGAGCAGCTTGCGCAGAATCCACATCCGCTGCATTTCATCCTCGGAGGCAATCAAGTCTTCACGGCGGGTACCGCTGCGGCGAATATTGATGGCGGGGAAAACGCGCTTTTCGGCCAGCTTACGATCAAGGTGCGCCTCCATGTTACCGGTGCCCTTGAACTCTTCGAAAATCACTTCATCCATTTTCGAGCCGGTATCCACCAGTGCCGTGGCGATAATCGTCAGGCTACCGCCCTCTTCGATATTACGCGCCGCGCCGAAGAAGCGCTTGGGCTTCTCAAGTGCATGCGCGTCGACACCACCGGTTAATACTTTGCCGGAGCTTGGCACCACGGTGTTGTAGGCACGCGCAAGACGAGTAATGGAGTCGAGCAGAATCACCACGTCTTTTTTATGTTCAACGAGGCGCTTGGCTTTCTCGATCACCATTTCCGCGACTTGCACGTGACGCGCCGGCGGCTCGTCAAAGGTCGACGCGACCACTTCACCACGCACGGTGCGTGACATTTCGGTCACTTCCTCAGGACGCTCATCGATCAGCAGTACGATCAAATGGCACTCAGGATTATTGCGCGTGATCGACGTTGCGATGTTCTGCAACATCAATGTCTTACCCGCTTTAGGCGGCGACACCAAAAGTCCACGCTGACCTTTGCCAATGGGCGCAGTGAGATCGATGATGCGCGACGTTAGGTCTTCCGTCGAGCCGTTGCCGATCTCCATGAACATACGCTCATCGGGAAACAGCGGCGTCAGGTTCTCAAAGAGAATCTTGTGCTTGGCGTTTTCCGGCCGATCAAAATTGATCTGACTGACTTTCAGCAGGGCAAAATAACGCTCGCCTTCTTTTGGCGGGCGGATTTTCCCAGCAATCGAGTCACCTTTGCGCAGGTTAAAGCGGCGGATTTGAGAGGGCGAGACGTAAATGTCGTCCGGCCCGGCGAGATAAGAGCTGTCGGCGCTGCGCAGGAAGCCAAAGCCATCCTGAAGAATTTCCAGTACACCGTCGCCGTAAATATCCTCTCCACTTTTGGCGTGTTTCTTGAGGATGGCGAAAATGATGTCCTGCTTGCGCGAACGGGCGAGGTTGTCGATCCCCATCTCGCGGGCAATATCGAGCAGCTCGGGAACGGGTTTTTGCTTAAGTTCAGTGAGATTCATCGGCGTGTAAGAACGTTGCTCATGGAAGCTGGGCGCCAGGCGCCGGAAATAAGAAAGGAGGCATGAAGCGACGCGTTAAACCGCTACGTCGCAGGGTGCGTTCAGATCCCGGGAGCACGCGCTCGAAAAATACACTGCTGAACGTGATCTGCTGCGCTCAGCGCGAGGGTGCTAACACTTGCTTGATCCCTAACGTATCGTGATTCAGACGGGAATCACCGATACCGGCGGGCTATCTGACGACTTGGACATCGGGGCGGCTAGCCATTGAACTGACAAAGCCTGAGGTGACCGAAACTGATCAATGCCGAAATGTATGACATGTCGATTCGAATCAAACCAATAGCAAGATGGTAGTCAAGCTATGAGCCAAACGCAAGCCTTCAGCAATTGACAATGAACAAAGTGCCCCGCAACCTTGACATGTCCACCCTCAAGGATAGCTCATGCCCAAGGAAATATTGCGCCCGACTGACGATCTTTTGCCCAGTTTCACCCACCGTGTCGCTGACAGCAGCGAACCCCGGCGGCTCGCCGCCATTGACCTGGGCTCTAACAGTTTCCACCTACTTGTCGCCAACTATCAAAACGAGCGGCTGCAAGTCGTCGCGCGTCTGGGAGAAAAGGTCCAGCTCGCCGCAGGGCTTGATGAAGACGGCTTTCTTAGCGATGTCGCCATGCAACGCGCGCTTGATTGCCTTGGCCGCTTTGCCCCTTTTTTGCGCGGTATCCCGGCGTCACAGTTACGTATCGTCGGCACCAACGCCTTGCGCGATGCGCATAATAGCCAAACGTTTATCGACCTGGCCGAAGCACAACTAGGCCACTCCATCGAAATTATCGCCGGACGCGAAGAAGCCCGCTTGATCTACCTTGGCGCGGCGCATGCCCTTGCCGAAAGCGGACGTCGGTTGATTGTGGATATCGGTGGAGGATCAACCGAGTTTATTATCGGCGAGTCATTTGAACCAATGGCGTTGGAAAGCTTGCGCATGGGCTGTATCACGTTTTCCCGCCGGTTTTTCCTGGATGGCGAACTCAGCGAAAAACGCATGCGTAAAGCGGAGCTCGCCGCGCTCTCTGAGCTTGCCAATATCCAGCGCCCTTATCAGCGCCTGGGCTGGGAAGACCCCGTTGGCTCTAGCGGCACGATTAAAGCCGCCGCCAGCGTATTGCACGCGTACACCGATACGCCTCAAGAAGGGCTCATCACAAAAGCAGGGCTGAAAAAACTTCGCGAACGCATTATCAAGTGCAAACACGTCGATAAAGTCGCCCTTGAGGGGTTGAAACCTGACCGCGCGAAGGTATTTCCTGCCGGTGTCGCCATTTTAAGCGCCATTTTTGAAGCCTTTGCGCTTGAGCAGATGCGCTTTGCCGACGGTGCCCTGCGTGAAGGGGTACTTTTCGATATGGCCGGGCGCAACAGCGCCGAGGACTCACGGCTAAAAACCCTGGCGTCGCTCAGACGTTGCTACGATGTGGATACCCGTCAGGCGGAAAACGTCGCCGATACCGCGGATCTTCTTTTTGCCGGCGTACGCAAAACATGGCAACTCACTGAAGATCATCGGCGTTATTTGCACTGGGCAAGCGAAGTGCATGAAATTGGCTTAGCCATTTCACACAGCCAATTTCACCGTCATGGCGCTTACCTTCTTGAGCACTCCGACCTTTCGGGTTTTTCACGCCCAGAGCAGCGCCTAATGGCCTTTTTGGTGCGCGCCCACCGCCGCAAGTTTCCACTAAAAGAGTGGCAGGCGCTCCCCAAAGCGCAGCAACCTGGATACGCTCGACTGGCGAGACTTTTGCGTTTAAGCGTACTCTTCAACCACTCACGCCCTGAAACCCCACCGCCGTTGCCTGCCTTTAACGTCGAAGGTGATACACTTTACATTGAACTGCCCGAAAGTGACGACGAGCCTACCCTACTGAGCACGGACCTAGAGCAGGAACAAGCTTACATGGAGAACGCGGGATTTTCGCTCGTGGTGCGTTAACCCCACGATTCGTTCACATTATGCGCGTCATGCCACGCCACCTTTTCACCCGCCGCCTGCCAGCAAAGCCTGCTAGGCGAGTATACAGCGGCAATGCAACGGGGCGTACAACCAGCACTCTCTCGCCAAAACACGATGACTCGTTCGCGCTCCCAAGGGGGGATATTGGCTTCTTGCAGTAACCGCTTGAGATCCCGCCGGCCGCGCGTCGGTAGGTCTAAGACTTCGCCACCCTGGCGCCACGTAGCGATGAGCGGTGCTTTACTCTCCACCGAAAGCGACATCTCGCCTAGCGGTGTTTTCAGCGGCGCGCGCCCGTCCCACTGGATTTGCCAGGCGGGCAGTGGGTCACGGTTCGCCAAGAGGTAGAGCCTTTGCTGCCACACTCGCGCTTCGGCAGCTCCCCACGCAACGCGCACCTGGGCGTCGACTCCCGCATCCAACTGCGAAAGCAGGCTTTCCAGGCGCTTGCGCGGTGGGGTTGGCACGCCCAGCTGCTGGCAGAAAATGCGGATTAAAAGCCGCTGACGCGGCGCTGAGCGCTGCTTGAGCGCCACTGCATCAAGCTGTTCTATCCCCAGACGAAGCGTAGCGAGCTCTTCAAGGGCATACTCGCTTAGCAGCGCATCGGCTTCCCCGGCCTGGCTGGCGGCAGCGGCAAACGCGGCCTGCCCGTGCGGCCAGCGCTCACCGAGCATGGGAACGACCCGGTGGCGTAAGAAGTTACGATCAAAGTGCGTCTCGACATTGGAAGGATCCTCGCACCAGTTAAGTGCCAGCGCTCGCGCTGCCCTTTCCAGACTTTGTTTGGGCGCGTCTCGCCACGGGCGCACGATCTTCACGCCGTTCCACTGACGCGCATAGGGCATGGCGGCCAAACCGCGGATGCCGCTGCCGCGAAGAGCGGCAAGCAGAAACGTTTCCGCTTGGTCGTTTTGATGTTGCGCCAGCCACAGCACATCACCTGCTGGAACATGCTCGGCAAACGCAGCATAACGAGCCTCTCGCGCCGCGCCTTCAACTCCCTGCCCTGTGAGTTGCACACTCACGCGAGCCACCGTGAGCGGCACGTTCAGGCTCATACAGAGAGCGTGGCAGTGCTCCTCAAACGTCTCCGCGGCCGTTTGTAGACCGTGATGAACATGAATCGCCTTTAGCGGTGTCTGCGTCTCTTTGCACGCGGCGGCGGCCAGCGTCAGCAACAGCGTTGAATCTAGCCCCCCGGAAAGCGCCACCCAAACAGAACGCCCCGGTGGGGATTCCACCAGGGCGCTATGTAATCGCGTTAAAAGAGGATCAAGCGGCGGGGGCGCCATAGCTCATCAGCCGTTCATAGCGGCGCGATAGCAGTGCGTCGGTATCCAGCGATTGCAAACGCTCTAGGCTCTCTTGGAGCGTCTCCCTGACGCGCGCGGCGGTGTTAATCGGATGGCGGTGCGCGCCGCCTAGCGGTTCTTGCACTAGCGCATCGACAAAACCCAACTCTTTTAACCGCTCGGCGGTAATGCCCATGGCCTGCGCCGCATCGGACGCTTTTGCGGCGCTCTTCCACAAAATAGAGGCGCAGCCTTCAGGCGAAATAACGGCGTACGTCGAGTATTGCAGCATGTGCAACTCGTCACACACCCCAATGGCGAGCGCACCACCAGAGCCGCCCTCACCAACAACCGTCGAGATGATCGGCGTTTTGAGCCGCGACATGACCGCCAGGTTATGCGCTATCGCCTCAGACTGACCACGCTCTTCCGCGTCGATACCGGGATAAGCACCAGGAGTATCGATAAAGGTGAAGACCGGCATATTGAAACGCTCGGCCATCTCCATCAAGCGGCATGCCTTGCGATAACCTTCAGGCCGGGGCATGCCGAAATTGCGCCGTACCTTCTCTTTTACCTCACGGCCTTTTTGGTGGCCAATCACCATCACGGGCTTGTCGTTAAAGCGTGCAATACCGCCGACAATCGCGGCGTCGTCGGCAAAACGACGGTCTCCGTGCAGTTCGTCAAAATCGGTAAAAATGTGCTCAAGATAGTCCAGCGTATAAGGGCGCTGTGGATGCCGCGAAATCTGTGACACCTGCCAAGGCGTTAAATCTTTGAAGATTGACGCCGTGAGTTTGCGACTTTTCTCCTCCAGGCGGTCAATTTCATCAGAGAGATTGACTTGGCTATCGGAGCTAACCGAACGCAGTTCTTCAATTTTTGCCTGCAATTCGGCAATCGGCTGTTCAAAATCGAGATAATTAGGGTTCATCGGCTAAGCCTGTAAAAATTAAGCCTTCTCGGATCGCGCAATATTGTCACGCATTATCGCACCTTGGCCTTGTCACGCAAGCGCTGGCACATTACCGCCGGGCTAATTAGCGATAGCGAAGTTGAACGCCAACCTGGCCTTGCACGTCTTGAAGCGCCAGTAACAAGTCATCGCTTGGCGCCACCCGCCATTCGGCGGCAAGTTCCAACCATACGGTGGCTTCTGGATGGCGGTACTGCAGTCGTACCGGCAAACCGTCGTTATTACAGTGCGGCGCTAAGCTCTCGCGCAAGCTCTCGACCAGGCGACCGTTAATACGTTTGGCTTCAAGCGCTACGTCGATTGATTCGCCGTAACGCACGCGCGCCGCCACCATCGGGGTCACGTCTTTACCGCGCAGCTTCAACCCGCCCGAATAATCATCGCTTGAGACATCACCCTCGACGATTAGCACCTGATCCGACTCGATCTGACCGCGAAGCTGATCGAAAAGCTCGCCAAACAGCGAAGCTTCAATACGGCCGGTGCGGTCATCCAAGGTAATAAAGGCCATGGTATCGCCGCGCTTGGACTTCATTGTGCGCACGCCTACCACCAAGCCGGCAACGCGTTGCGGCTCCCAGGAAGGGGATAAATCGGCAATCCGGGTCGAGACAAAACGCTTCAACTCACGCTCGTACTCGTCGATTGGGTGGCCGGTGAGGTAAAGCCCCAAGGTCTCTTTTTCGCCCGCCAAGCGCTCGCGGTCGGTCCATTCACGCACGCCCAGATACTCGGTGTAGACATCGTTATCTTCAGCCGCTTCAAACGCATCGCCGAACATATCCAGCATGCCAAGGTTTTGGTTGGTATGGTTTTGCGCGGCGGCCTTGAGAGCATCCTCCATCGATGCAAACAGCACGGCACGATTAGGACCAAGGTTATCCAACGCGCCGGAGCGAATTAGCGCTTCCAGCGTGCGCTTATTCATGCGTTTAGGGTCAATGCGACGGCAGAAATCGAACAGATCGGTAAACGGGCCTTCGGTGTTGCGCGCCTCGACAATCGCGCCAATCGGTCCTTCGCCTACCCCGCGAATCGCGCCAAGGCCATAGACCACACGGCCATCGGTATCGACAGTAAACTTGTAGCCACCCACGTTGACGTCCGGTGGCGTCACGGTGAGCTTGAGGTGGCGGCACTCCTCGATCAACGGGACGACTTTATCCAGGTTATCCATCTCGGTGGACATCACCGCGGCCATAAACGGCCCCGGATAGTGCGCCTTGAGCCACGCGGTTTGGTAAGACACTAAGGCGTAGGCAGCTGAGTGGGATTTATTAAAACCGTAACCGGCAAATTTCTCGACCAAGTCGAAGATATTGCCCGCGAGGTCTTTATCAATCCCGTTGGCCGCGCAGCCGTCCATAAAACCGGCGCGCTGCTTGGCCATTTCTTCGGGCTTTTTCTTACCCATCGCCCGGCGCAGCATATCCGCCTGACCAAGGCTATAACCCGCCATCACCTGGGCAATCTGCATTACTTGCTCTTGGTAGAGAATGATGCCGTAGGTGGGCCCCAGCACCGGCTCTAGCAGCTTGTGCTGGTAATCCGGATGCGGGTAAGATACTTCTGCGCGGCCATGCTTGCGGTTGATGAAGTCGTCCACCATGCCCGACTGCAGCGGGCCGGGGCGGAACAGCGCGACAAGCGCGATCATATCGTCGAGCGAGTCGGGCAAAAGCCGCTTAATCAGCTCCTTCATCCCGCGGGATTCAAGCTGAAACACCGCGGTGGTTTCGGCACGTTTGAGCATGTCAAACGTCGGCACGTCATCCAGCGGGATGGCATCGATATTAAGTGGGTCTTCGCCGTCGACGGCGCGCACTTTATCGACCATCTCCAGTGCCCAGTCGATAATCGTCAGGGTACGCAGACCGAGGAAGTCGAACTTCACCAGCCCCGCTTCTTCGATATCGTTCTTATCGAATTGCACCATCAGCCCCGAGCCGTCTTCGTCGCACAAAAGCGGCGCGAAATCGGTTAGCTTCGTCGGGGCAATGACCACGCCGCCGGCGTGCTTGCCGGTGCCGCGGGTAATGCCTTCGAGCTTCAGCGCCATTTCCCAGATTTCGCCGGCTTCGTCGTCGGCTTCAACAAACTCTTGCAGGGCAGGCTCGGCGTCAATCGCCTTGGAAAGCGTCATGCCGACTTCAAACGGAATCAGCTTGGAGAGCTTGTCGCCCAACGAGTAGGGTTTGCCCTGGGCACGGGCGACATCGCGCACCACCGCCTTTGCCGCCATGGTGCCAAAGGTAACAATCTGCGACACCGCATCGCGGCCGTAGCGCTCGGCCACGTATTCGATGACTTTGTCGCGTTTCTCCATGCAGAAGTCGACGTCAAAGTCGGGCATCGACACCCGCTCGGGGTTCAAAAAGCGCTCAAACAGCAGGTCGTAGCCAATCGGGTCGAGGTCGGTGATTTTCTGCGCGTAAGCCACCAGTGACCCGGCACCTGAACCGCGCCCCGGCCCTACCGGCACGTCGTTATCCTTGGCCCACTGAATAAAGTCCATCACGATCAAAAAGTAACCGGGAAAGCCCATCTGGATGATGATGTTGAGCTCGAAGTCGAGCCGCTCCCGATAGCGTTCGTCAATCGCCTGGTACTCGTCACCGTCGCGCGGATAACGCTCGACGGGGTACAGAAAATCCAGCCGTTCGGTCAGGCCGTCGTGGGAGATCTTGCGAAAGAACTCGTCCTGGGTCATGCCTTCGGGGATTTCGAACTCGGGCAGAAAGATTTCCCCCAGGCGCACATCGACACTGCAGCGCTTGGCAATCATGACGCTGTTTTCCAGCGCTTCGGGGATATCCGCAAAGAGCGCCGCCATCTCGTCGGGGCTTTTGAGGTATTGCTCCTCGGCGTATTTGCGCTCACGCCGCGGGTCGTCGATCGCTTTACCTTCGCCAATCGCCACGCGAGTTTCATGGGCCCAGTAGTCGTCGCGCTTAAGAAAGCGTACGTCGTTGGTGGCCACCACGGGAGTATCGGTGTCAATGGCAAGCTTGACGCTTTCGTGCACGCAGGTTTCTTCAAGCGAGCGCCCGGTGCGAGTCAGTTCGAGATAAAAACGGTCGGGGAAAGCCGCCTGCCATTCGTGTAAAAGCGCTTTGGCATCCTGGTAATGTTCGGCAAGCAAGTGGCGGCCAATGTCGCCGTCGCGCGCGCCCGAAAGGGCAATAAGGCCCTCGCTTTGCGCTAACACCCAGTGCTTGTCGAGAATCGCCCGCCCTTGGCGCTGGCCATCAGTCCAGCCTTTGGAAATCAGCTCGGTGAGATTGCGATAGCCCGTCTCGTTCATGGCCAAAAGAGTGAGCCGGTACGGGTGCGACTCATCGTGGGGATTATGCAGCCACAGATCACTGCCAATAATCGGCTTAATGCCGGCATTTTGCGCGGCCGTATAGAATTTCACCAATCCGAACAGATTCGCCTCATCCGTCAGTGCCACCGCCGGCATCTTTTGCTCTGCGGTGGTGCTGACCAATGGCTTAAGTTTGACCAAGCCATCGACCAGGGAATATTCGCTGTGTATACGCAAATGGACAAACGGAACCGTCATAGGAATCTCGTGGCAGGGCAACAACATGAATGAATGACGAATTTATAACAACGCGAGCTGGCGCTTAACCGGGGCAAAACTTTGGCGATGCTCAGGCAAGGGGCCATAGGTTTCTAGGGCCGCCAAATGCACTGTCGTCGGGTAGCCCTTATGGCGAGCGAAACCGTATTCTGGGTGACGTTGATCAAGCGCCAGCATCTGCGCATCGCGCGCCACCTTGGCCAAAATCGACGCGGCGGCAATCGCGCTATGGCGCAAATCACCCTTCACCACCGCTTGCCCCGGCAAGGCATGCCCCGGAAGTCGATTGCCATCAACCAGCAGATACTCCGCAGCCGGAAGCAGCCCATCGATGGCGCGGCGCATGGCCAAATGCGTGGCGTGATAAATGTTGAGCGCATCCACCTCTTCAGCCGATGCCTCAGCGACACAAAACGCCAATGCTTTCTGGCGAATTTCTCCATCCAGCGCTTCACGTTTTCGCGCCGACAGTTTTTTGGAATCGGTCAGCCCGTCAATGGGCATCGCGGGGTTTAATATCACCGCTGCCGCGACCACGCTGCCCACCAGCGGCCCACGCCCCACTTCATCAATGCCCGCCAGCCGCTCTCCCTGGTAGGCAATTTCCAGTGGAGGCCAGTCGGCTATCGTTTGGTTCATGGCTGTTTTTTGGCTCATGAATCACCTTGAACAAGCGGCTGCCCCGCCGCCAGCGCTTCAACCGCTTCAGCCGCGCGACGGCTAGCTCCTCGCTGAAGCGTCGCGTGCATCGAAGCAAAGCGCGTCTCAAGCGCTTGGCGTTCGGCCGGATGATCCAACAGCTGCGTTAACTGCTCGGCAATTGCCTGGGCACTTGCCGCCTCTTGAATCAGCTCCGGCACCAATGTGTCTTGAGCGATAAGATTGGGTAATGAGATCCAGCGGGCTTTCACCAGCCGCTTGGCAAGCCAGTGAGTGGCCGGCGCCATTTTATACGCAACGAGCATCGGCCGATGGCAAAGCATCGCTTCCAGCGCGGCGGTGCCAGAGGTCAACAGCACAATGTCGCTTGCTACCATCGACTCACGCGCTTGGCCGTCACGTAACGTCACTCGCGTGGCGAGCTCAGGGTACTCGGTTAGCAGGGCGTTTAGTTCTTGATAACGCGCAGGCGTGGCGGCGGGGATCACAAACTGAAGCGCGGGAAAATGCTCGCACAGCATTACCGCGGCGGCTAAAAACGTCGGCCCCATGAAGCGGATTTCATTGGCTCGCGAGCCGGGCAGTAGCGCCACAAGCGGCCCTTCAGAGGACAAACCAAGCGCCTCGCGCGTCGCGTGGCGGTCGGTATGAAGGGGTAATTCATCGGCAAGCGGATGGCCGACAAAGGTCACCGGCACGCGATGCTCACGGTAAAAATCGGCTTCAAACGGCAACAGCGTCAGCATCCCATCGACTGCGCGGGCGATCTTTTTCACCCGTCCCTGGCGCCACGCCCATACCGATGGGCTAACGTAGTGCGCGGTTGTGATGCCCGTATCGCGCAGCGCGCGCTCTAGGCCTAAGTTGAAATCGGGGGCGTCGATCCCTAGCATCAAGTCCGGTTGCCACGCGAGAGCGTCAGCTTTGAGTGTTTTTCGTACGCGAAGCAGTTCGGGCAAGTGCTTGAGCACTTCGACCAACCCCATCACCGATAAGGTTTCTAACGGAAAGCGGCTTTGCATGCCAAGCGCCATCATTCGCGGCCCACCGATGCCACGAAACTCAACGTGGGGGTGGCGCGCTTTGAGCTCGCGCATCAGGCCCGCGCCGAGGATATCGCCCGATAACTCACCGGCAACAATGTAGATACGCTTAAGCGTCATGGCAGGCCTCGTTTAGCGCACGATACCGCGAGTCGAGCACTCAATAGAGGCGGCAAAGCGTTCAACTTCCGGCAGCTCATAGCGCTTACGCATCTCCACAAGCGCTTGCTCAACCGTTAGCCCTTGGCGATAAAGCAGTTTATACGCGTCCGTTAACGCTTTGATCGCCTCACGGCTAAAACCACGCCGTTTTAAGCCGACCAGGTTGAGTCCATGCACTTGTGCTGGATTACCATTGATCATGGTGTAAGCAGGGGTATCTTTGGTGATGATGGACCCGCCACCGGCCATCGCATGCTCGCCAAAGTGGCAAAACTGATGCACCGCGGCCAATCCGCCTAAAATGGCACAGTCGCCCACATTGACATGCCCCGCGAGCGTCACTTGGTTAGCAAGAATACAATCGTTACCAATGACACAGTCATGGCCCACATGCACATACGCCATCAACAGGTTACGCGAGCCAATCGTGGTTTCGCCCCGGTCTTGGACGGTGCCGCGATGGATGGTCACTCCCTCACGGATAACATTGTCATCGCCTACGACTAAACGCGTAGGCTCACCCGCGTATTTTTTATCCTGGCAATCTTCCCCCACCGACGCGAACTGAAAAATACGCGTGCGCTCACCCAGCGTTGTCGGCCCTTTCACCACCACGTGGGAACCAATCACTGAGCCGGCTCCAATCGCGACTTGAGGCCCAATGATGCTGTATGGACCTACTTCGACGTCATCGGCCAACTGGGCCGATGGATCAATCAGTGCAGTCGGATGAATCAAGCCACCTTCCTCTCAGCACAAATAATTTCTGCTTCGCAGGCCAATTCGCCTTCTACCGTGGCGCGGCAGGCAAACTTCCAGATACCGCGCTTACCACGAATCACATTCGCTTCCAGCCTTAACTGGTCGCCCGGCATGACAGGGCGCTTAAAACGGACTTTATCGCTACCTACTAAATAATAAACATAGCCATCGGCTGGGCGTTTATTGACGGTTTTGAACCCTAAAATCCCACAAGCCTGCGCGAGCGCTTCTACCACCAACACGCCCGGCATAATCGGATGATGGGGAAAGTGACCATTAAAAAACGGCTCGTTAATGCTGACATTTTTATACGCAACGATGGTTTCGCCTTCGGTGAGCTCGATCACCCTATCCACCAGCAAAAACGGGTAGCGGTGGGGTAAAAATTCGCGAATTTCGTTGATATCCATGACCATCGTGGCGACCTCTAAATAACATATATCCTGAGCCAACCTCAGGAACGTCCAGCTCTCCTGCTGGTGAAGGCAGTGGATTATAACGCGCGACGCATTAGCCTCAACCTACCCTTCGTAACTATTGTCTTGTTTCATGCTTACTTAACTGCTGTTTTTTCTAGCCGTGACAAGCGCTTGGCTATCTCATCAAGCTGCTTAAAACGCACGGCATTTTTCCGCCATTGGCGATTATTCATTGCCCCCGTCCCTGATGAGTACACGCCCGGCTCATGGATGGAGTTGGTCACTAAGCTCATTCCCGTGACTTGTACGCCATCACACAGGGTTAAATGCCCCGAAAGGCCGACCCCCCCGCCAAGCATGCAGTGTTTTCCCACGCTGGTGGAGCCGGCGATTCCCACACATCCGGCTAGCGCGCTATGATCCCCAATCTGCACGTTATGGGCAATTTGCACCTGGCTGTCGATTTTAACATCACGGCCAATAACGGTATCCCCGAGCGCGCCTCGGTCAATGCTTGAACAGCTACCGACCTCTACGTCATCTCCAAGAATCACGCCACCTAACTGCGCAATTTTGTGCCAACCGGCACCATCATGGGCAAAACCAAAGCCATCGCCGCCGATGACGCAGCCGCTATGCAAAATCACCCGTTTACCCACCACAATGCCGTGACAAACCGTCACGTTAGCATGCAGCCGTGTCGCTTCACCGAGATGGCTATCCGCCCCTACAACGCTGCCCGGCCCAACGACTACACGGTCTTCAAGTACCGCGCCAGAGGCGATGACTGCGTTTGCTTGAATCGAAACATCAGCCCCTAACGTGGCATCTTTCGCCACTACTGCCGAGGGATGAACACCGGGCGTATCCAGGGCCGCCAGAGGGTCGAATAACTGAGAAAGCTTGGCGTAGCCAAGGTAAGGATTATCCATCTCCAGGCGGGGTACCGGACAGCTTTTGCTGTGCTCGGGATGAAGCAGAACGGCGCCAGCCTGAGTCTTGACCAAATCTTTCAGGTAAGCGCGATTAGCAAGAAATGCCACTTGATCTGGTTTAGCATCTTTAAGCGTCGCTAAGCCACGAATGGGCAAGTTTCCGTCGCCGCTAAACGCGACATCTAGGTGGCGGGCAATATCCGCCAGGGGGATGGTGTAAGCAGCGTGCGTCATGTTAGCCCAAACTCGTAGCACAAATTGCGAACGGTATTAAAACACCGCAGCGACGTTCTCAACGACATTAACCTTTCTGGCGCATTTAGTTCAGCGAATTAAAGGTTTGCGTCACTTCATCGGTCAGGTTGGGCAAATCCATGGATGAGTGCAACACGCCTTGAGGCTCGACCAAAATATCAATGCCATGGCGCTGAATGACCTGATCCACGGCTTGTTCAAGAGTAGACTCAGCTTGTTGCAAAAACTGCTGTTCGGAACGCTGCTGAGCCTGACCCACCTGTTGGCGCAGCTGCTCAAAGCGGCTACCTTTTTGCTGCAGTTCGCGAATCAATGACTCACGCTCAGCATCAGACATCAACTCGCCTTCGTTCTCTAGGCGTTGCTGTAGAGACTGCAATTCTTGGCCCAAGCTTTGTGCTTCACGCTGCTGCTCGCCCAATTCACTTTCTAACTGGCTTAACGAGGCTTGCGCTGCCTCGGTATTCATCAGCGCGGCTCGCCAATCAAGCACCGCAACTTCGGCCGCGTGTGCCGGAAGAATCATCGCACCCATCAAACACACTGCCGCTATGAGTTTACGCATGTTATTCACTCCTAAATTTTATCGGTATGCATCGCAACCAAAGTATGTGTCGCCATCAAGGGGCGCTAAGTAAGCGAACCCGGTTACCACTGGATTCGCCCTGGCTTATGCCTTAAAACGTTTGCCCCAAAGAGAACTGAAAGAACTGCGTATCATCGTCGCTTTCGTCATTCACCGGCTCTGCCACGCTGAAGGTTAGCGGCCCAACGGGCGTTAGCCAAGACAGACCCATCCCCACGCTGTAGCGCAAGTCCCCCAGATCCACACCTGAGTTGCAACGCTGACGATCCGCATCATTTTCTAGCACGTCATAACAAGACGTCAGGAAGGTATTACCCGCATCGAAAAACACAGAGGACTGCAACGCGCTTTGGTCTTCAATAAAGGGCAGTGGAAAAATCATTTCGGCGCTGCCCTCCACGAGGATGTTCCCCCCCATGGTGCGGTCGCGCCCCCCTTCACGCTTCGGTGTGGTGCGCTGGCCCAACGTATTGGAGGTAAAGCCGCGCACCGACCCTAAACCGCCCGCATAGAAATTTTCATAGAAAGGATAAGGATCGTTATTGCCCAAGGTATCAGCGTAGCCTAAATTACCGCTAAACTTGAGCGCCCACCGATGATCGTCATCGATGGGAAAGAGCTGCTGCGCACGCGCACGGGCTTTATAGTAGCCAACATCGCTGCCGGGGGCCGCCGTCTCTAATGAAATACGCTGGTAGCTACCGGCGGTCGGCATCATCCCGCGGTTAAGGTTATTGCGCGTCCAACTTCCCGTCAGCTTAATGCTTTGGGCATTGTCGCCTTCGTCCATGACATAGCGTTCAATTTCTGAGGCCGTGTCGAAATACGTTTTCACCGTCGTGTCGTCAACACTCGCGCCAAAATTTAACCGCGCGAGTTCACTGATCGGGTAGCCAAAGTTGATTCCTGCGCCGTAAGCGTCGGTTGAATACGTGGAGATATCCGAATCTTCGTAATCCGTTTCACGGTAGAAGACGTTGTAGCCACGCGAAATCCCGTCTAGGGTCCAGTAAGGGTCGGTAAAACCGAAGTTAATACTGGTAAACGTATCGCTTCGCTGAGCGCCGACATTGACGCGGTTCCCCGTACCGAGGAAGTTGTTTTGTGACAGCGAGGCGCCGTAAATCACCCCGGCGCTTTGAGAGAAACCAATGCTAGCGGAAATTGACCCTGATGGCTGTTCCTCAACGTTATAAGTCACGTCAAGCTGGTCCGTTTCACCCGGCACCCGACGGGTATCCACTTCGACCTGACTAAAAAAGCCTAGCCGTTGCAGACGCTGTCGCGACTGAGTAATCGCTTCGGTAGACGCGGGTGCGCCTTCCATTTGAATCATCTCACGTCGCAGCACTTCATCCTGAGTCGTGGTGTTGCCGACAAATTCAATGCGCCGCACATACGTACGCTGACCAGGATCAACGCCGATGATCAAATCTACCGTGCCGCTATCATCAACCACCTGCGGGATGCCCTCCACTTCGGCGAAGGCAAACCCTTCCGTACCCAAACGCTGACGCAACGCTTCTGTCGAAGCATTGAGCTCGCTACGTGAAAAGGTGTTGCCGCTTTGCACTTGCAAAAGATCACGCGCTTCGTTTTCCGCGATTTGCAGATCGCCGCTGAAACGGATATCCCCCACCTGGAACTGCCTGCCCTCGTCAACGTTCAAGGTGATAAAAATATCATTCTTCTCAGGTCCAATAGAAACCTGAGTGGATACTACCTCGAAGTTCACATAGCCGCGATCCAGGTAATATGAGCGCAATCTTTCAATATCACCGGCTAACGCTTCACGCGAGTATTCGTCGCTTGAAAACCAGCCAAAAAAGAAGCCCGGGGAGTCTTCTAGCTCAAACAGATCACGCAAGGTCTCATCATCAAAAGATTCATTGCCAACGATGTTGATTTGACGAATTTTCGCCACCCCTCCCTCGTTGATGTCGATATTGACCTGAACGCGCCCTTCATCGACCTCTTCTACGTCAACGTCAATCTGTGCACTGTAACGACCCTGCGATTGATAGACGCCTTCGAGCTCGCGCTGCATCTCTTCGAGGGTAGACAGTTGCAACACTTGTCCCTCGGACAAGCCTGACTGTTGTAACCCTTGACGCAGATCATCTTCGGAAATCTGCTTATTCCCGGTAATAGTTAGCCGTGCAATCGTCGGGCGTTCAACGACTTGAACCACCAGCACATCGCCTTCACGCGCTAATGAAACATCATCAAATAAACCGGTCGCAAATAGTTCGCGCGCCGCTTCCGCAAGTTCTTGGTCATCAACACGATCATTAGCACTCACGGGGAATGCATTAAAGACCGAGGCGGCAGAAACCCGCTGTAGCCCTTCTACACGAATGTCGGAAACGTCAAAAGATTCTGCTTGGACATTCCCCGCTGTTGCCAGCAGGAATGCCGCCACTCCCAGGGTCTTAATTTTCATGCAGTCAGTTCGCTCGCGTTAGTCTGCCTTCATGTTTCGACAGGCACCTTATACATTTGTGCAGGCGGCTGGCAAGCCAGCTGCTCGCTACACGCGTGATCACCACAGGCGCATCAAATCAAAATAGAGCGCCATTATCATTAACGTTCCTACCATGGCCAAGCCAATACGTAACCCAACCGCTTGCGCCTGCTCTGACACCGGGCGCCCACGGACAATTTCCACTAGGTAGTAAAGCAAATGGCCGCCATCGAGAACCGGGATGGGCAACAGATTCAGTACGCCCAGGCTGATAGAAAGATAGGCGAGAAAGCCAACGAACGCTTCCATGCCAGCGCGCGCGGAGTCACCAGAAATCTGCGCGATGGTAATTGGTCCCGATAAATTCGACGGTGAAATCAACCCCACCAGCATCTTGCGGATGGCATCGAGGGTTAGTATGACCATATCACCGGTTTTATTAAACGCTTGCCCCACGGCCTCGACAGGGCCATAGCGGATTTCACGACGCAGCTCTTCCGGCCATTCCACAGGCTCAACCCCGGCGCCGATGTAGCCTACTTCAACGCCGTTTTCTAACGTATTACGTCCTGGAGTGAGGGACAACGTTTGTTCGCTACCGTCACGCTCAATGCGCACATCAAGTGCTTCTCCCGCATTACCGCGCACAATATTAACGAACGTCATCCAATCGTCGACCGCTTCACCATTCACCGCGACAATACGATCCCCCGAACGAAGCCCCGCCGCGTGCGCCGCTTCTCCGTCCATCACTTGGCCCAACACCGCCGGAAAGTCTGGCTGCCAAGGGGTAATCCCTAAGCTTTGCAGCGGTTGTGGCGGATCTTGACGTACCAGGTAGTTATTCACCGGCAGCGCATAGCGACGTGAAGTAGTCGTATTTTCAGGGCGTGCCTCAATGTTAAGCTCGCCATTGTGGCCAATCAGCGCCACCAATTTAAGGTTGATCTCGTCCCACGCACGCACAGGCTCGTCTTCAATCGCAACGATTTCGGCACCACGCTCAAGACCTGCCTGCTCTGCCGGCGAGCCCGATACGACGTCACCAACAAGCGGCATTACGGTTGAAGTGCCCGCCACAAAAAGCGCCCAGTAAGCCACAATGGCCAACAAAAAATTGGCCAACGGCCCTGCCGCCACAATGGCCACACGCTGCCAGACGTTTTTACGGTTGAACGCGTATTGAAGTTCTTCATCTGGCACGGGCGCTTCACGCTCATCCAGCATTTTGACGTAGCCACCAAGCGGGATGGCCGCCACGGCATATTCAGTGCCGTGGCGATCAGTACGAGACCACAGCGGTTTACCAAACCCGACTGAAAAACGCAGCACCTTCACACCGCAGCGACGTGCCACCCAAAAGTGACCAAACTCGTGAAACGTCACCAAAAGGCCCAGCACGACGATCACCGCTAATATGTTTTGTATTAGGCCCACGCTTATCTCCGCAGTTCTTGTCTTGCTGGTTGAATTCCCACTGATTTCGCTCTTGCTGGTCGCCCGCTAGAGTAACCCCTTAGCGCGCATAGTGCCTAACCCACTGCTGAGCGGTGCGGCGTGCTTGCTGATCGGCATTGAGCACGACGTCGAGATTATGGACCGGCTCGGTTGGCTGATCGTTCAAAACGGCCGCCACGACGTCACTGATGGCATTGAAGCCTAACCGTTTGGCTAAAAATGCCTCAACGGCAACTTCATTGGCGGCGTTTAAAATTGCCGGCGCGCTACCGCCTTGCTGCATGGCATCGCGCGCCAGCCGCAAGCAGGGAAAACGCGCCTCATCCGGGGCTTCAAAGTCTAGACGGGCAACCTGAAAGAGGTCTAGCGCTTCAACGCCTGCATCAATACGCTCTGGCCAAGCCAAACCATAAGCAATCGGCGTACGCATATCCGGGTTGCCCAACTGTGCCAACACCGAGCCATCATGATAGGCCGCCATGGAATGAATGACACTTTGTGGGTGCACGACGACTTGAATCTGTTCGGGCGTGGCATCAAACAGCCAACACGCCTCAATCAGCTCTAAGCCTTTATTCATTAACGTGGCGCTATCGACTGAAATTTTGCGCCCCATCGACCAGTTAGGGTGAGCGCACGCCTGCTCAGGGGTAACATCCGCCAGTGCTGCGCGGCTCCATGTGCGAAATGGCCCGCCCGATGCCGTAAGAAGCAGCTGCGAAACCCCGTGACGCGCAAGCCCACCGCGATGCTCGCTAGGTAGACACTGATAAATTGCATTATGTTCAGAATCGATAGGTAAAAGCGTCGCCTGCGCGGCTTCCACTGCCTGCATGAACAGCGCGCCGCTCATCACCAACGCTTCTTTATTCGCAAGCAGCACTCGCTTTCCCGCTTGCGCGGCGGCAAGCGCTGGCAGTAGACCGGCGGCGCCAACAATGGCGGCCATTACTACATCCACGGCACTATCACGAGAAACCTCTACCAACGCCTGCTCTCCAACGGCTACCTGCGTTTTCACCCGCGCGTTAGAAAGCGCCTCACGCAGCCATTGCGCATCAGTTTCATGCGCTATGACGGCGATCTCGGGATGGTGGGCAATACACTGAGCCAACAACGCATCACGGGCAGTATGCGCTGTCAGTGCATACACTTGATAGCGTTCCGGGTGGCGGGCGATGACGTCTAGCGTACTGGTGCCAATCGAGCCGGTTGCCCCTAAGACGGTCACACGCTGAAGGCGGCTCATAGGTTAGGCACCAGAGTATACAATAAGGCAAATAGCGGAACGGCGGCGGTCAGGCTATCGATACGGTCCAGCACGCCTCCATGACCGGGGAGTAACTGGCTTGAATCTTTAATCTTGCGGTAGCGCTTGAGCATACTTTCGAGCAAATCCCCTAGCACCGATACCAATGTGACAAAGAACGTCACGACCAAGAGCACAAGACCACCGCTCCAACTAAGGCCTTGCCAAGCGCTGAACACCAACGCCAGGAGTAGCGTGGCAGTAAGGCCACCTACAACGCCTTCCCAAGACTTCCCCGGACTGACCTGAGGAGCCAATTTACGCTTGCCCCATGCTCGACCGGCAAAGTAGGCGCCAATATCGGCGACCCACACTAGCAGCAAGACGAACAGCAACCACACGCTGCCGCTGTCGCGAAGCACGTTAAAACCAATCCAGCACGGTAATAGCACCCATAGCCCCATCAACAAGCGCCTTGGCGTGGAGCCCCACTGCGACAGCGCTGCGGGATAACGCGTCACCCAATAAAGATTGACCAGCCAGCCAACGGCGGCAACCCATAACGGCCAGGGCGATAACACGCCGCCGCTTTGCCAAAGCAATACCATCAAGAGGGCAACCCCGACCACAAGGATTGCTCGGTGAGTCGCACGCTGAACACCTGCTAGATTGCTCC
The DNA here is from genome assembly GCF_031451755.1 of Vreelandella vilamensis. Lineage (NCBI taxonomy): Bacteria > Pseudomonadati > Pseudomonadota > Gammaproteobacteria > Oceanospirillales > Halomonadaceae > Vreelandella > Vreelandella vilamensis. Next base: position 158,784 of record NZ_JARWAN010000002.1, read on the forward strand.
ACTCCCAGGCGCCGAGCAGCACGATTGCGGCGGTAAAAAAGGCGAAAGCGCCGCCTTGAAGACTAAACAGCCCCGCTAATACCAGCGGTGCCAGCCAAGCGGCGGTGATAATTCGTTGTTTAAGCACCCTGCGCCTCTGTTTTTGTTGGCGACGGCGTTGAGGATAATTGCTCGTCGGTCATACCAAAACGTCGTTTACGCTGGCTAAAGTCGGCAAGTGCTGCATCAAATGCCTCGGCACCAAAGTCGGGCCAAAGCAAAGGCGAAAAGTACAATTCCGCATACGCTAGCTGCCATAGCATAAAATTGGATAATCGCTGCTCACCGCTGGTGCGAATACACAAATCTACCGGTGGCATTTGGCTTGTGTAGATGGCTTGATCCATACGCGCTTCATCTACCTCGTCGGCGGTCAGCTCTCCATCAGCAACTTGCTGAGCCAACGCTCGTGCAGCACGGGTAATTTCCCACTGGCCGCCATAGTTGGCCGCAATCACCAGGTGCATTCCCGTGTTTTCACTCGTCAACGTTTCGGCGCGCTGAATGTGTTTCTGAATCGCGTGCGAAAACCCTTCGCGCTCGCCTAATATCGTGAGGCGAATATTGCGCTCGTGAAGTTTCTTCACCTCACGCTTGAGCGCCATTAAGAAGAGCTCCATCAGCGCGTTGACTTCCGCCGCAGGACGCTTCCAGTTTTCGCTGGAAAAGGCAAAAAGGCTCAGCGTTTTAACCTCACACTCTACCGCGCGGCGAATCACCGCCCTCACAGCCTCAACCCCAGCCCGATGGCCTCGCGCACCCGAAAGGCCACGCGCGCGCGCCCAACGGTTGTTGCCATCCATAATGATGGCGACATGAGATGGAATCAAAGCTAACCCTTCAGATTTTGTCGCTGAAAGCTCAGTCGATGAGCGCGTACTTACATTCGCCGGCTGTTTATCCGGAGGTTGCGGTAACGTCATAAAAATATCGCACCAAAGATCGTTCATCTCACCGGCAAAAAGCCGAACGGGCAGCTACACTGCCCGCGACTAAAGTGTCAATATCACACCTGCATCAAATCCTGCTCTTTAGCAGCCAATGCTTTATCGATTTCAGCAACATACTGATCGGTAAGCTTTTGAATTTCTTCCTCACCTTGGCGTTGATCGTCTTCAGTGATCTCTTTGTCTTTAAGCAGCGACTTGAAGTCGCCATTAGCATCACGGCGCACATTACGCACGGCCACGCGCGCGTGCTCGGCTTCGCTACGCGCTTGCTTGATGTAACCTTTACGTGTTTCTTCGGTCAGCATCGGCATCGGCACCCGGATGACGGTACCGGCGCTTGCCGGGTTAAGGCCTAGATCCGAGGTCATGATCGCCTTTTCAATTTTCGGCACCATGCCCTGCTCCCACGGGGAGATGGAAAGCGTGCGGGCATCTTCTACGTTAATAGACGCCACTTGCCCCAGCGGCACTTGACTGCCGTAGTACTCCACGGTCACCGCATCGAGAATACTCGGATGCGCTCGCCCGGTGCGAATCTTGTTAAAGTTGGTATGCAGCGCATCCACGCTTTTTTTCATCCGCGATTGCGCATCTTTCTTAATTTCTTTAATCACGTTATTCCCCTCTGTCAATCAGCGTGCCTTCCTTGCCCCCAACAACCAGGTTCAGCAGGGCACCAGGCTTATTCATGTCAAATACCCGCACTGGCATATCATGGTCACGTACCAGGCAGATAGCGGTCAAATCCATCACGCCAAGCTTTTGATCCAACGCATCGTCGTAGGAAAGTTGCTCATACTTCACCGCATCAGGGTGTTTCACCGGGTCTTTATTATAAACACCGTCAACTTTCGTGGCTTTGATGACCACATCGACATCCACTTCAATACCCCGCAGGCAAGCGGCGGAGTCGGTGGTGAAAAACGGATTACCAGTACCCGCAGAAAAGAGTACGACATCTCCCGACGTTAGATAGCGAATCGCCGTGCGTCGGTCATAATGCTCGACCACGCCACTCATAGGAATCGCTGACATCACCCGCGAGCGAATATTAGAGCGCTCAAGCGCATCACGCATTGCCAGCGCATTCATTACGGTCGCCAGCATTCCCATATGGTCGCCGGTCACACGATCCATTCCCGCCTCATTAAGCGCAGCACCTCGAAACAGGTTACCACCGCCAATGACAAGCCCTACTTGGACACCAATGCCGACTAACTGGCCAATCTCTAAAGCCATACGATCCAATACCGCCGGGTCGATACCAAAATCGTGCTCGCCCATCAGGGCTTCACCCGAAAGCTTGAGCAAAATACGTTTATACTTCGACTTCGATTTCGACCCTTCCGTTTTTTTGCTGGGGGAAACCGAGGCAAGGGGCTCATCAGCATTGCGGGACATGGCATCTCTCCTAAAGCGTTAACCACACGTAAGGCTTTAACAACAAGGCAGACCTACACCGAATTGGCGTGTGACTCCTGCGCTCTCTTTTCAACATTAGCGCAAACCAAATGAGCGTTAGCGCATGCAACGTAAGCACAAAAGCCGGATACGCAAAGGCGTGCGCTTGCGCGCACGCCCACTTGCTTGGAACTTATGACCTTAGCTGCGGCCAGCCTGTTCCATCACTTCTTTAGCAAAATCGACTTCTTCTTTCTCAATGCCTTCGCCAACTTCAAAGCGCGTAAAACCAAGCACTTCGCCACCGGCATCTTTCACGTACTCAGCCACGGTTTGGTTCGGGTCTTTAACGAACGGCTGTTCGGTGAGACTGTTCTCGGCCAGGTACTTTTTCAAGCGGCCTTGAACCATTTTCTCAGCAATCTGCTCCGGCTTACCGGCCATGTCCGGCTGGGCCAAAATGATCGCTTTTTCCTCGTCCAGCTTCTCTTGCGGCATTTCATCCGGACGGGCTACCGTCGGATTGATCGCGGCAACGTGCATGGCAACGTCTTTTGCGGCTTGAGACGTGCCGCCTTTAAGTACGGTCAAAACGCCAATGCGGCCACCGTGGACGTACTCACCGACGAGATTGCCTTCACCTGCTTCGATGACGACGGCACGACGCACGCCAATGTTTTCACCGATTTTCTGCACCAGCTGTTCGCGAGCGGTTTCCAGATCACCTTCCATTACCGCAGCGACATCTTCGTTTTTCGCGGTAAAAAAGGCATCCGCGATTTTGTCTGTGAACGCTATGAAGTTGTCGTCGCGAGCCACGAAGTCGGTTTCGGAGTTAATCTCAACCATAACGCCGTAATCACCGCTTTCAGAGACACGCGTTACCACGGCACCTTCTGCTGCGGTACGGCCGGCTTTTTTCGCGGCTTTGAGGCCAGAATTTTTGCGCAGGTTTTCGATCGCGACTTCAATATCACCGTCAACTTCGGCAAGTGCTTTTTTGCACTCCATCATGCCAAGGCCGGTGCGTTCGCGCAGTTCCTTTACCTGAGCGGCGCTAATAGCTGCCATAAGGATTCACCTCTGATCTAAATGGGTCTAGAAATTGGAGACAAGGCCCGCCAAGGCGGGAAAAAGGGGGCATAAGGCCCCCTCCTAACGCGATGAGACATATTCGCACACATCCCATCTTATGCGGCCTATTACTCGGCAGCAGCGCTGCTTTCAGTGTCGGCGGCGTCTTCGGCGACTTCAACGAACTCGTCCGGACGGCCTTCTTTAGCACGACCGCAGGCATCGGCAATGGCCTTCACGTAAATCTGAATCGCGCGAATAGAGTCATCGTTACCCGGGATAACGTAGTCAACGCCGTCTGGGTTAGAGTTGGTATCGACCACGCCGATGACCGGAATGCCCAGCTTGTTGGCTTCGTTGATCGCGATACGCTCGTGGTCAACGTCAATCACGAACAGCGCGTCAGGAAGACCGCCCATATTCTTGATACCACCCACGGAACGCTCAAGCTTGTCCTGCTCGCGCGTTGCCATCAAGACCTCTTTCTTGGTCAGCTTCTCGAACGTGCCATCTTCATGCATCGCTTCGAGTTCGCGCAGGCGCTTAATGGACACGCGAATGGTCTTGAAGTTGGTCAGCATACCGCCCAACCAGCGATGGTTGACGAACGGCTGGTTAACGCGATTCGCTTCTTCTTTAATGATTTTGCTCGCGCTGCGCTTGGTACCAACAAACAAAATTTTGTTGTTGGAAGCCGCCATTTTCTCAACCACGTCGATCGCTTCGTTCAGCGCCGGCAGGGTGTGCTCAAGGTTGATGATATGGATTTTGTTGCGCGCACCGAAGATGAACTTGCTCATCTTCGGATTCCAGTACTTGGTTTGGTGACCGAAGTGAGCGCCTGCTTTGAGCAGGTCACGCATATTAACGTGTGCCATGGTAAAACTCCTGAAACTCGGGTTAGGCCTCCACACACCCCATGGATCCGACCAGAGACACAACGTTTGATATCGGCTCAGACGTGGCGTTCAAAGGCACCCGGGACCATGTGACGGTGCATGTGTGATTTAAGGCTTGCTGTTAGCAGCATCGCGCACCATTGCGCCATGCCGTTGTGCCTTTCCATTAACCTCATGCAAAAACGGCTGGGCGATTGCAGGAAAGCGCGCGGCTTTATACCATAGATTACCGCTAAGATGAAGCCATCACCACTTTCACCACCACTTATCACCACCACTTTCCCGTTATTGCTGCCAAGCCTTTATACTGGCGCAACGGCTGACCCATTTCCAAGGTAACGAGTGCCCATGAACGTTCCCATCAAAACCCCTGCTGAAATCGAAAAAATGCGCGACGCTGGCCGCCAAGCCGCCAGCGTCATTGAGATGATCACCCCTTTCGTTGAAGCGGGCGTTACCACCGGTGAGATCGACCGCCGTTGCCACGACTACATCGTCAAAGAACTCGGCTCTACACCAGCGCCCCTGAACTACCATGGCTTTCCCAAAGCAACGTGCACCTCGATCAATCATGTGGTGTGTCACGGCATTCCCGATGACAGCAAAAAACTTAAAAACGGCGACATCATGAACTTGGATATCACCGTCAAAACCGCTGACGGTTACCACGGCGATTCCAGCGTTATGTTCGTGCTAGGTGACACCATTCAAGGCGAACGCTTAAGTCGCGTGACCCAAGAGTGCCTGTATAAAAGTATTGCGCGCATCACGCCGGGCGTGCGTCTTTCTGAACTTGCGCGTGAAATTCAGCACCATGCAGAAGCTCACGGCTACTCGGTTGTGCGCGATTTTTGCGGGCACGGCATTGGCGCCGACTTTCACGAAGAGCCGCAATTTTTGCACTACGATGGCTATGCCGCGGATGCCGACATTACCCTGAAGGCCGGCATGTGCTTTACCATTGAGCCGATGATCAACGTCGGTGACTACAAAACCAAGATACTGCGCGACGGCTGGACCGCGGTCACGAAGGATCGCAGCCTATCTGCTCAGTGGGAGCACACGCTTCTGGTTACCGACAACGGCGTAGAAGTGCTCACCGCGCGCAGCGATGAAGATTTCAGCTTTCTCAACGCCTAACGCATTCACCGAACGCACAACCACTAGGCGGCCCATGCTACTTCACCATTACCGATTTGAGCCGGACACATCGCTCCTTGATCTCGACGTATTTCGCGACGAACTCGCTGGCTCTCGCTCGCCGGTCGTTCCGTTCAAAGCGGCGCTACGGGATTTACAAGCGGGCCTGGATGAGAAATTCCGCGCCGGGGCGGACATTCGCGACCTCGTGCGTGGGCGCGCCTGGTACCTAGACCAACTGCTGGCAATGGCGTGGGCGCAACATGCATGGCCCGATGATGGCGTCGCGTTAGTCGCTGTAGGCGGTTACGGGCGCGGCGAGCTTCACCCGCACTCGGATATCGACTTACTGCTACTCTTGGAGCACGACGACGACACGCCCTACCGCGAACCACTCACCGCCTTTATTACCTTTTTGTGGGATATCGGCCTTGAGATTGGCCACAGCGTGCGCTCACTCAATGACTGCGAGCGCGAAGCCGACGCCGATGTTACGGTGATCACTAACCTGCTGGAGTCGCGTTTAATCGCAGGGCCAGAGCGTCTGCGTGACGCCATGCGTGAACGCATTAGCACGGATCGGGTGTGGCCAGCGGATCGTTTTTTTGAAGCGAAATGGCAAGAGCAGATCACGCGTCACTATCGCTACAATAACTCCGAGTATCACCTAGAGCCTAACCTTAAAAGCTCCCCTGGGGGCTTGCGTGATATCCAGATGATTGGCTGGGTCGCCAAGCGCCACTTCGGCACCGAGCAGTACACCGACATCGTCGCTAATGGTTTCATGAACGATGCTGAGCTGCGCATTTTAAGCCAAGGCCAAGCGTTCTTATGGCAAGTACGTTACGCCTTACATATGCTCACCGGCCGCGCTGAAGACCGACTGTTATTTGACCATCAGCGCACCATTGCCGAGCTATTCGGCTTTCGCGACACGCCTGAACGCCTCGCGGTCGAACAGTTCATGAAGCGCTACTACCGCCATGTAACAGCCCTTGCACAGCTCAACGACATGCTCTTGCAGCACTTTGACGAAGTCATCCTGCGCGGCCAAGAATCCCTGGAAACGATTAAGCTCAATGAGCGCTTTGAGACCAAGGGCGGCTATATTCAAGTGCGTTCACGAACGCTTTTTCACGATAAACCTTCAGCGATGCTGGAGCTTTTTCTGCTCATGGCGCAACACCCTGAGATCGAAGGCGTGCGCGCCGACACCATTCGCCTCATTCGCGATCATCGCCATCAGATTGATGACCATTACCGCGAAGACCCGCTGCACCAGCGGTTCTTTATGGCGCTGCTGCGCTCGGCTGGCAACGTGCCGCGCCAACTACGGCGGATGAATCGCTATGGCATTTTAGGCAAATACCTGCCCGAATTCGGTCGTGCGGTCGGGCTGATGCAGCATGATTTGTTCCACATTTACACCGTAGACGCCCACACCTTGCGTCTGCTTAAGTTTCTTCACGGCTTCCGCAAACCGGAAGCGAAAGCAGAATTTCCGGTCGCCGCCGCCATCATGCCGCAGCTGCCCAAGCTCGACCTCCTTTGGATTGCCGGGCTCTTTCATGACGTCGGCAAGGGCCGCGGCGGCGATCACTCGCTGATCGGCGCGGAAGATGTCACGCATTTTTGCAAACGCCACCGTGTCTCTACTCACGATACCAATCTAGTGAGCTGGCTGGTCGAGCAGCACCTTTTGATGTCGATGACAGCGCAAAAACGCGATATCACCGACCCCGATGTGATTCGCGATTTTGCCCTAGTCGTACGCAGCGAAACGCGCCTGGATTACCTTTATGTACTTACGGTCGCCGACATCAACGCTACCAACCCGACGCTCTGGAACGGTTGGCGAGCGTCGTTATTGCGTCAACTCCATAGCGAAACCAAGCGCGCGCTACGTCGCGGGCTAAAAAATCCGCCCGACCGCGACGACTGGGTGCGCGAAACCCGCATGGAAGCCCGTTCGCTTTTACAAACCATCGGCATTGACGCCGAGCACATCGACCCGCTGTGGGATTCGCTCGGCGAAGACTACTTTCTCCAGTACGCGCCCAGCGAAATTGTCTGGCAAACCCAAGGCATCATGGCCCACAACGACACCCACCTGCCGCTGGTGTTGATCAGCGCCCCGACAGAGGGCATGACCGAAGGGGGCACCAAGGTGTTTATTCACACCCGCTCGGTGGATGATCTCTTCGCCGCGACCGCCGCCGCCATGGAGCAACTAGGGCTCTCGATTCACGATGCGCGCATCGCGACGTCGCACAACAACTGGACACTCAATACGTTTATCGTGCTCGACAACCAAGGTCATGCCATCTGCGACCCCGAACACATCGAAGAGATGCGCCGTCACCTGGTGGAAGAGCTTGATGACCCAGACGACTATCCCGATATCGTCTCCCGCCACACGCCGCGCCAACTTAAGCATTTCAAAGTCCCCACCGAAGTGCTGATCGAACAGGATCCGGCCAATGATCGCACCATGCTGGAACTCAGCGCACCGGACCGCCCCGGGCTTTTGGCACGCGTCGGGCGCATTTTCATGGAGCAAGGTATTGCCCTCTCGGCGGCTAAAATCGCCACCCTGGGGGAACGGGTGGAAGACGTCTTTTTCATCACCACCAAAGCTGGTGAGCCACTGACCGACCCGGATCGTCAGCAGCAGCTACGCGAGCGTTTGACGGACGAATTGAGTGTTTAATTTGAGCCCGGCTTATTTGAGCCTGCCTTGGGGCTTGCCTATAATCGGCAAGCCAAACGCCGACAACGATGCCGCTCAGGCACCCTGGACACGCACTCTGGATTCTCATGAACCCCGATCTTGATGCCTTGCACCCTTACCCGTTTGAAAAGCTGGCCGCGCTAAAGGCAACGCTCACAGCGCCGTCGAATCTCGCCCATATCCCATTGACCATCGGCGAGCCGCAGCACGCGCCGTTTGCCGCCGCGCTTGATACGCTTCATGCCCATCAAGCCGAATTCGCCCGCTACCCCGCCACTGCGGGGCTACCTTTACTGCGTCAAACCATCGCTGATTGGGCGACAGAGCGCTTCTCCCTGAAGGGGCTTGACCCAGAGACCCAGGCACTCCCAGTCAATGGGACGCGAGAAGCTATCTTTGCCTTCGTGCAGGCTGCACTCGACCGTACCCGGGCGGCGAAGGTCGCGATGCCTAATCCCTTCTACCAAATCTACGAGGGCGCAACACTACTCGCTGGTGGCGAACCGCTGTATCTTGACTGCACCGCGGAAAACGGCTTTCGTCCCGATTTTTCCGCGGTGCCAGCCGAGACCTGGCGCGAGGTTCAGATGGTGTTTATCTGCTCGCCGGGCAACCCCACCGGGGCGGTGACCCCGCTTGCAGAATTCAAAGAGCTGATTGCCCTGGCCGATGAATTTGATTTTCTCATCGCCTCCGACGAGTGCTATTCCGAACTCTACTTGGATGAGACCAACCCGCCGCCTGGACTTTTACAAGCCTGCGCTGAACTCAACCGCCACGACTACCGCCGCTGCTTGGTGTTTCATTCGCTCTCCAAGCGCTCCAACCTGCCGGGGCTGCGCTCGGGCTTTGTCGCCGGCGACGCGGCGTTAATTGAGCCATTTAAACGCTACCGCACGTACCATGGCTGCGCGATGTCGCTGCCATTGCAACACGCCTCTATTGCCGCCTGGCAAGACGAGAGCCACGTGCGCGTCAACCGCGACGCCTACCGGGATAAGTTTGCCGCCGTGACGCAGGAACTTGCCCCGGTGCTGGATTTCCCCACGCCCGAAGCGAGTTTTTACCTCTGGCCAGCGGTACCTAATGGTGACGATATCGCCTTCACCCAGCGCTTGTTTGAGCAGGCGCACGTTAGCGTTTTGCCCGGTAGTCTTATGGGGCGCCCAGGCACAAACGGCGCTAACCCCGGCGCCGGGCGACTGCGCTTAGCGTTGGTGGCGGAGCTTGGCCCCACGCGTGAAGCTGCCCAGCGGATTCGCCGGCTAATTGAGAGCGGCTAATTGCGAATGACGAAACGGGCCTCTAACCGCTAGCCAGAATCCAACCCCGTTTTCACCACGATCCGTCTTCACCAAGGTCTGTGTCTCAATCAAGGTCTGTCTTAATCGAGACCCGTTTTAATAGACAAAAGGAGGTCATATGCTCACGCTTTACATGATCGATAACTGCGATACCTGCCGCAAAGCGCGTAAGGCACTGGAAGAAAAAGGGCTTCTTTTCAAGACCTACGACCTCCGTAAAGACGGGCTTTCAGCGGCCCTTTTAGAGCACATTCTGCATCGCGTTCCGCTGGTTGAGGCGATCAATAAACGCAGCAAAACCTGGCGCGAGCTTTCCGACGAAGAGAAGGATTTTGACGCCAATTCTGGCCGCCAATTGCTATTAAAACACCCAACGCTTTTAAAGCGCCCTCTGCTAGAACTTGACGACGACACCATCCTTGTCGGCTACCAAGACGGCGATTACGACAAGCTCTAAATCACACAAACGCTAGATCACACAGACTCTAGATATCACAACGCTAGATTACGACAAACGTTAAACAGCTTGACTGAACATTGACTCAAAGGAATTTAACTATGCTGAGCTTTGCGCTTGGAATCGGCACGCAAAACACCCAAGGCGACTGGCTGGAGATCTACTACCCGGCCCCACTCTTGAACCCCGATGAGGGTCTGGTAAACGCCGCTAAAGAGGTGCTTGACGCGCCACAAGGCAACGCTGCCATCAGCTTCCTACCCGAAGACTGCACACGCCTGGCAAAAGCGCTCGAAGCGGCTGGCCACCCGGCACAGGCCGAGCTTGCCGAGTCATTTGCAGCAAGCACGCGCCCGTTAGTGGCGATGTTTATGGAAATCGACCAGCCGCCGCAAACCGCGCCGGAAGTCTATCTCAAGCTGCACTTGCTCTCGCACCGCTTGGTTAAGCCACACGGGTTGGATCTCACCGGCATGTTCGGCCTGTTACGCAACATCGCCTGGACCAATGAAGGCGCTATCGATATTGAAGAGCTCCCTACCCGCCGTTTGAAAGCGCGCCTGGCCGGTCGCGCGCTATCGGTCGATTGTGTGGACAAGTTCCCCAAGATGACCGATTACGTGGTGCCGGGTGGCATTCGCATCGGTGATACCTCCCGCGTGCGCTTAGGCGCTTACCTTGGCGAAGGCACGACCGTCATGCACGAAGGTTTCGTCAACTTCAACGCCGGCACCGAAGGCCCGGGCATGATTGAAGGGCGTATTTCCGCCGGGGTGATGGTCGGCAAAGGCTCAGATTTAGGCGGCGGCTGCTCTACCATGGGCACGCTTTCCGGCGGCGGCAATATTGTCATCAAAGTCGGCGACGGCTGCCTGATTGGTGCCAATGCCGGGATCGGCATTCCGCTGGGTGATCGCTGTACGGTCGAAGCGGGCCTCTATATTACTGCCGGCGCTAAGGTCACGTTGCTTGACGAGAAAAATCAGGAAGTTGACACCGTCGCCGCACGTGATCTTGCCGGCCAGGACGATTTGCTGTTACGCCGTAACTCGCAAAACGGTCGCATTGAGTGCCTGACCAATAAAAGCGCCGTTGCACTAAACGAGGCACTGCATGCCCATAACTGAAGCCAAGGCGCTATCGCCGACGCTGCAGCTTGCCTTTGACCTGCTCAGCCGCGCATCGGTGACACCGGACGATGAAGGCTGCCAAGAGGTGATGATCGAGCGTTTAAAAGCGCTCGACTTTCACGTCGAGCGTCTCCCGTTTGGCGACGTGGACAATTTCTGGGCGGTGCGCGGCCATCACGGCCCGGTGCTCGCCTTTGCCGGGCACACCGATGTCGTTCCCAGCGGCCCGCCCACGCGCTGGGAATACCCGCCATTTACGCCGTGCATCGACGAGCACGGCATGCTATGCGGGCGCGGCGCCTCGGATATGAAAGGCAGCCTTGCGGCCATGGTAACGGCGGTAGAGCGCTTCGTCGCCGCCCACCCCAACCACGACGGCCGCATCGCATTTTTGATCACTTCCGACGAAGAAGGACCTGCCATCGATGGCACCCGTGCGGTCGTCGAGCATCTACGCGAAGCCCACGACCGGTTGGATTACTGCATTGTCGGCGAGCCCTCGTCGACAACGCGCCTCGGGGATGTCATCAAAAACGGCCGACGTGGCTCGCTAGGCGGCGTGTTGCATGTCAAAGGCGTGCAGGGACATGTGGCCTACCCACACTTGGCACGCAACCCGATTCATCAGGCCATGCCCGCCTTGGATGCGCTGGCTCACGAGCACTGGGATCACGGCAACGATTTCTTCCCCGCGACCAGCTTTCAAATCTCCAATTTCCGCGCGGGCACCGGGGCCACCAATGTCATTCCCGGCGAGGTGGAAGTGGTGTTCAACTTACGCTTCTCCACCGAGGTCACCCACGACGAGTTGAAGGCGCGTACCCACGCCATTCTGGACGCGCATGGGCTTGAGTACGAACTGGACTGGACGCTCAACGGCGAGCCTTTTTTGACCGCCGAGGGCGCACTGGTGGATGCCGCGATTCAAGGCGTTGAAACGGTAACCGGCAAACGCCCGACGCTCTCTACCTCCGGGGGTACCTCCGACGGGCGCTTTATCGCCACCCTCGGCGCGCAAGTGGTGGAGTTAGGACCGCTTAACGATACGATTCACAAGGTCAACGAGCGCGTACGCGCAGCCGACCTGGATGATTTAAGCCGCATCTACGAGGCAACGCTCAAGGCGCTGTTTGTCGACGACACTGGTAACGCCAGGGAGAACGGCTGATGGAGCATTACCCGGATATTGAAATCTATCTGGCGCGCGCGCCCCATGACGCGCTCAACACCTGGCTGGCACAGGCACTTGATGCGCCGCCACTGGACCCTGCCGGCAAAGGCAAATGGCGCACCCAAGGACACTTTAATGGTCAGCGTGTACCCGTATTACTGGTCGAAAAAGTCGCCGACGGCTTTGCCAGCCTATGGATAGATAGCCAACATACACCGTGGCATACCGACCAAGAAGCCGCCCAGCATGCCGCCGAAGCGCTGCAAACCGAGGTTCGCTGCTCACTGGGCGGGTGGAGCCCGGGCGACGACCCTGACCGCTTCTGGCAGGTATTACCTGGCGGCGAAGAGCGTGCCATTAACTGGCCCGACTCGGGGCGTTGACCTTCATTTTTAGCTCCCAAACGCACTCAACCCCTAAGCGGGGTTGAGTGGGATGCACTAGCGGAGGGTGCTATTCGCGCGTCTACTCGACGATAATACTCACGTCATCCGCCTGTAAACCACGCTCATTTTTGATCACGTAGTAACGTACGATCTGCCCTTCCGTTAGCATCCGCGGCCCACGGCCACGAATCGCGCGAAAGTGTACAAACACATCTTCGCCGTTATCACGGGTAATAAAGCCATAGCCTTTATTGGTATTAAACCACTTTACTTCTCCTTCTTCGCGGCCATCGTTGGGATCGATAATATCTTCTTCTTCATCCCAATCGTCTTCCTCTGGCGCTGAGGCCGCCGGCTGACGCGGCGCGGGTTTCGTGCGTGCGACGTCAGGCGTTACCACCACCGAAGGCGCAAGCCCCGCCGTTGCCAAGGTACCGATACACAAAACGATAAAGCTACCAAACGCCACGGCAAAATACGTACCGGCGATACCGCTGATGGCAAGCTCCGTCATCAAAAGCCCTGCCAATGGTGCATTGAATAGGTGAACGATCCCCGCGAGTAGCAACGGTGCGGGGGCGGCAAGTAAAAGACTGATTAAGATGCAACGAACTACAACTTTCGGGTTCATGGATATAAAAAGCTCTCTTGTTGTATGGGTAACAGAAACAGGACAATACGTCGTCCTACCATCCACTGCCAATACGCAGCGGCCCTACTTTACATGTGATTACTATTCACACACTTACAAGGTTGCGATGTTACCATGACCCAAGCATTATCGCCCGCCGAGCTCTACCAACGTCTTGAAACGTTAGAAACTCGCCTCGTTTATCAAGAGCACTGGCTAGACACGTTGGATAACGCGGTCGCCCAGCAAGAGCGCCGCTTAGAAAAGCTTGAACACATAAGCGCTTTAATGCGTGAGCGTCTGCGCGATCAGCATCAAAACCCCTCCAACCACGACAGCACGACGACACTCCGCCCCGAAGACGACGTGCCGCCGCACTATTAAATCACGCTAACCTCTAGCTTTTACCGAACCACGCTCGCCGGGTCGACGCTATCCAAACCAAAGGCGTCAGCAACCGCTTGATACGTCACTTGCCCGGCGTGAACGTTAAGTCCCGGCAAAAAGTGTGGGTCATCGCTCAGTGCCTGTTTCCAACCTTTGTCCGCCAGCGCCAACACAAACGGTAAGGTGGCGTTGGTAAGCCCTTGAGTGGAAGTTCGCGCCACAGCACCTGGCATGTTGGCGACACAGTAATGCACGATACCCTCGACGAGATAGGTGGGCTCCGCGTGGGTCGTGGGCTTACTGGTTTCAAAGCAGCCGCCCTGGTCGATCGCCACATCCACTAACACGCTACCCGGCTTCATATTGCCTAGCATCTCGCGCGTGATCAGCTTCGGCGCGGCGGCCCCCGGAATCAGCACCGCGCCAATCACCATGTCGGATTCGCGCGCGGCGCTATCGAGTGCATCGGCCGTGGAGTAAACCGTTTTGATGCGGCCTTGATAACGGTCATCCAGCACCTCCAACCGCTCCAGCGATTTATCCAAGATGGTCACGTCAGCGCCTAGCCCTAACGCCATACGGGCGGCGTTTTCCCCCACGACGCCACCACCAATCACAGTCACGGTGGCCGGCGGCACACCCGGCACCCCAGGCAGCAGCACACCGGCGCCGCCTTGGGCTTTCTCCAAGCTATGCGCGCCGGCTTGAACGGCCATGCGTCCGGCGACGGTACTCATCGGCGCCAACAGTGGTAAACCGCCACGGGCATCGGTGAGCGTTTCGTACGCGATACACGTCGCACCGCTCTTGATCAATCCGCGCGTAAGCGATTCTTCCGCCGCCAAGTGCAGATAAGTAAACAGCGTATGCTGCGGCGTTAGCCGCGCCACTTCGTCTGGCTGCGGTTCTTTGACTTTCAGTATGAGCTCGGCGTTTTGCCACAACGCATCTACATCAGCGTCAATACGCGCGCCAGCGGCTTCATAGTCCGCATCGCTAAAGCCAGCGCCTTCCCCAGCGCTGGCCTGCACACTCACTTCATGACCCCGGGCGGTCAGCTCCCGCGTGCCGGTGGGCGTTAATGCAACGCGATATTCGTGGTTTTTAATCTCTTTGGGGACAGCGACGCGCATGGGCGAGCTCCTTATATCAACGGGTGTGACGTACGTTTTCGACGCCATTACAGCACAGCTGAACGCACTTCCCATCCCCCTAACAATAAAACAAAAAAAACGCCGGTGAAGGCGTTTTTTAGGAGAAAAAACGTATGTTTACGCTGCAAGCACGAAAAAATCACCTCCATGCTTGCAGTACATTAGTCGCGGAAGACGCGCACGCCCAACGCTTTGAGGTATGACGTTTCGGCAATTGCCGGATGCACCGGATGATCGCCTGCCTGATGGCCTTGAAAAATCACTTGACCATGGCGGTCCTGATGGCGAACTGAGCTGCGCACCACTTCCATCAACCGCTCCGGCGCCAAATGCATTGAGCACGACGCGGAAAGCAACAGCCCATCACGACCCAAAAGGCGCATCGCTTCACGATTAAGGCGTGCATAGGCGCGCTCGCCATTGGGAATGTCTTTGCGCTTTTTGATAAACGCCGGCGGGTCAAGGATCACCACGTCGAATTCTTCACCATCGGCTTTCAACGCTGCCATGGCTTCAAAGGCATCCCCCTCGCCAATAGCGACCTGCTCATGAAGGCCGTTTAGCTCGGCATTGCGCGCCACTTGTGCAAGCGCCGGGCCGGAGCTGTCGACACACAGCACGCTTGACGCGCCGCTGGCGGCTGCCTGAACGCCCCAACCACCCACATAACTGAACACGTCGAGTACGCGCTTACCCGCCACCTGGCGGTTCAACCATTCACGGTTTGTGCGGTGGTCGAAGAACCAACCGGTTTTTTGTCCTTCGAGTACCGGCACGACAAAACGCACGCCGTTCTCTTCAATCACCACTTCATCAGGCAACGTACCTTTGACCACTTCCACGTTCGCGTCCAAGCCTTCTTGCCGACGTCCGCCCGTGTCGTTACGAAAGACAATGGCATCCGGTTTGAGCACTTTTTCCAGCGCGTCGACAATCTCTTCACTGAGCGCCTGCATACCCGCCGTATTGAGCTGCACCACGACAACATCGCCAAAGCGGTCAATCACAAGCCCCGGCAATAGATCGCCCTCGCCGTGGATAAAACGGTAAAACGGCTTATCGAACAGCCGCTCACGCAGCGCTAGCGCCTGATTAAAGCGATGCACAAACAACGACCGATCTAAGCGCATGGACGGGTCGCGAGACATTACCCGCGCACAGATCAGCGAGTGCGGATTCACGTAGGCCACACCCAGCGCCTTACCGTTCGATGCTTCGATAATGGCCGTTTCACCGCCGGCGAAGTTTTTCAATGGGGTTTCTTTGGTATCCACTTCGTTGGAGTAGATCCACAGATGACCGGCTTTTAAACGGCGGTCGGCGTTTTTATTCAGTCGCAGGCGTTGGGTCACGGTTGTCTCCAAAAAACGGTAGTGTCGGGTAAGCGTTTTCTAACGCTGGCACCGGGGGCAATAAACGCTAGCACGCTGCCCGAGCATAATACGCTTTAACTCGCTGCCACAGCGCCGGCAAGGCTGGCCATGGCGACCATAGACATTAAGACGTTGGGCAAAGTAGCCCGGCTCACCTTGGCCACTAACAAAATCGCGCAGCGTGGTGCCGCCCTGGGTAATGGCCGCCGAAAGCACATCGCGCGCGGCAGCGGCCAAGCGCTCGTAGCGCGCAAGCGAAATACGCCCGGCGGCGCGACGCGGGTCAATGCCCGCCATAAAAAGCGCCTCTGTCGCGTAGATATTACCCACGCCCACGACCACCCGGTTATCCATCAAAAACGGTTTTGCCGCCATACGCTTGCCGCGTGAAAGACGGTAAAGGTGCGCGCCCGTAAACGCGTCAGAAAGCGGCTCGGGGCCTAAATGCGCCAGCCGTGGATCGTACCGTTCCTCATGGCGCAGCCAATCAACAAAGCCAAATCGGCGCGGGTCGTGATAGCGCAAAATATGCGAGCTTGCGAGCACAAGATCAATATGGTCGTGCTTTTTGGGCAGATCGCCCACGCGAGCAATGCGCAAACTCCCCGACATACCCAGATGCCACAAAAGCGTCTGCGTCTGTGTTTGGTCGGCACCCTCGACGGGCAAGAGCAGATATTTGGCGCGCCGACGTAGCGTGCCGATGCGCGTGCCGACCAAACGCTCAGACAAATCCTGGGGCACCGGCACCCGCAGGCGCGACTGACGCACGAGCACTTCGGTCACTTCCTGATCTTTCACATACGGCGCAATACCGCGACGCGTGGTTTCAACTTCGGGCAATTCGGGCATGGCAATTCAGGAATCGTGGCGTCGTTGGAATAAGCGTGACATCTGTGCTTGTTGAGCATGCAAAAACCCGGCCGTGGCCGGGTTTTTCGACAGGCTTGCTCGCCTGCGGTGAAAGCTGATCAACGTAAAACGCTTACTTGATCTTAGCTTCCTTATAGATCACGTGCTTGCGAACGACCGGATCGTACTTTTTGAATTCGAACTTATCCGGGGTGTTACGCTTATTTTTATCAGTGGTGTAGAAGTGGCCGGTACCGGCGCTAGACACCAACTTGATCTTATCGCGCATGATTTAACTCTCCCAATTTTACTGCCTTGCGTTATTAGATAGCTTCGCCGCGTTTGCGGATATCAGCCAGAACCGTTTCGATGCCTTTCTTGTCGATGATGCGCATGCCCTTAGTGGAAACACGCAGCTTAACGAAGCGGCTTTCTGCCTCTACCCAAAAGCGATGGGTATGCAGGTTCGGCAAGAAGCGACGACGCGTCTTACGCTGGGAGTGAGATACATTGTTACCGGATACCGGACGTTTGCCGGTAACCTGACATACTTTGGACATAAGAGCCTCCAACCGCTTGGCGAGTTGTTCAAAACTGTCGGGCAAACCGGAGCAGGGAGGCAGTTGGCGCGATGAACCGCCTGACGTTTCCCAAGCCCGATATTCAACCCAAGTTAAAGGGGGCACTTTATACCAGAGGACCTGACAAGCGGCAAGTCAAACCGCTTCAAAAGAGCAAAAATACGCCTATTTGCTTCATTTTATCGCAGCATCCAGAGGCTAAGGCCTGAAAAATACGGGAGCAGCCGCGCGATAGTTACGCTACTGACAGCCCATTATGATCACATACCTTGGTTACTATATCCAGCCGCGTTCGGCAAATGACACCACATCGCCGTCGCCAACCACGAAATGATCCAGTACGCGGATATCAAAAAGCCCTAGCGCCTCTTGTAAGCGCTCGGTGATGCGCCGGTCGGCATCGCTTGGCTCGGCAACGCCTGAGGGGTGATTATGCGCCAAGATCATCGCCCCCGCCCCAAGCTCCAGCGCCCGTTTGGCAACTTCACGCGGGTACACCGAGGCACTATCTAACGTGCCGCGAAATAGTGATTCGTAACGAATGATGCGGTGCTGCGTATCCAAAAACAGCACCGCAAACTCTTCGTGGCCGAGATGGCGCATCTGCGAGGTCAGATAGTGGCGCACCAATGCCGGCGATGTCAGCGCATTGCCGCGCGCTAACTGGCTGGCGAGATGGCGACGTGAAAGCTCAAGCGTGGCTTGAAGTTGAGCAAACTTGGCGCTGCCTAAGCCTCTCGCGGCACAAAACGCGTCTTGATCCGCCTCTAAAAGGGGTCGCAAACCGCCGAAACTCGCGAGCAAGTCCCGGGCTAAATCCACCGCTGAACGCCCTTGTACCCCCACGCGTAAAAAAATCGCCAATAACTCGGCATCGGATAGCGCCTGCGCGCCCATCGTGAGTAATTTTTCCCGCGGCCTTTCACCCTCAGGCCAATGATTGATGCCCATTCGCTCTCCTTGCGGTTTTATCGATCCATTGATATCAGCCATTGCTGAACTAGCTTAGGCCTGCCAAGGCACGCGTGCCAGTGGTATGGTACCCCTCTCAGTCTTTGTCTTTAACCGACAACCGTTAAGCATGGATCACCCGACATGGCGTTATTGACAGGAAAGCGCGTACTACTTGGCGTAAGTGCCGGCATTGCCGCTTACAAAAGCGCGCTGATTATCCGCCTGCTCAAACAGGCAGGGTGCGAGGTGCGCGTCGTGATGACCGATGGTGCCCAGGCGTTCATCACCCCGATGACGCTGCAGGCGCTCTCCGGCGAGCCGGTGCGCACCTCGCTTCTCGACCCTGAAGCCGAAGCAGGCATGGGGCATATCGAACTCGCCCGTTGGGCCGACGTGGTGCTGATTGCACCGGCAACGGCGGATCTCATTGCGCGCCTTGCACACGGCATGGCGGATGATTTACTCACCACGCTGTGTTTGGCCTGTGAGACGCCCAAGCTCATCGCCCCGGCGATGAACCAAGCCATGTGGCGCCACCCGGCGACCCAGCGCAATATCACGGTACTTGAGCAAGACGGCTGGCAGCAGATTGGCCCTGATGCGGGCGATCAAGCCTGCGGCGATGTGGGGCCGGGGCGCATGAGCGAGCCCGAGGCCATCGTTGACGCCGTATTGAAGCGCCTTACTCCGCCGCCCATGGCAAACGATGCGCTACAGGTAGTGATTACCGCCGGCCCTACCCGCGAACCGCTTGACCCCGTGCGCTATCTTTCCAACCACAGCTCGGGAAAAATGGGCTTCGCGCTGGCCGCTGCGGCCGCCGCAAGTGGCGCCAACGTGACGCTAATCAGCGGCCCGGTAAATCTGCCTACCCCACGGGGCGTGACGCGCATCGACGTGGAATCCGCCGCCGAAATGAACGCCCAAGCCCAACGCCTGGCGACAACGGCTGCGCTTTTCATTGGCTGCGCGGCGGTGGCCGATTACCGCGCCGAATCCGCCGCCGCGCATAAAATCAAAAAACGCGAGAATAGCGATACGCTCACGCTTACACTGGTCAAAAACCCCGATATCATCGCCGGTATCGCTGCCCTACCCGCCGATCAGCGCCCGCTGGTGGTGGGATTTGCCGCCGAGACACAAGATGTTGAGCACTACGCCCGCGAGAAACTTTCGCGCAAGGGGCTCGATATGATCGTTGCCAATGATGTCTCTTCCGCCGAATTGGGCTTTGGCAGCGACGACAATGCCGCGTGGCTTTTGTGGCGCACGCCAGACGGCACTGATAGTGAACACCAGCCCGCACAATCCAAAACAGCGCTGGCCAACGTCATCATTCAACGCGCGCTATCACTTTTACCTTTTTAACGTCTATCGTTTGCGTATTTTTGTTTAAGGAACCTCATCATGACCGCCCGCCCGCACCCCACGCTGCCGTGCAAAATTCTCGACGAGCGCATTCGTCATTACCTGCCCACTTACGCCACCGAGGGGTCAGCCGGGTTGGATTTACGCGCACTCCTTGATGCGCCCCTAACCCTAGCGCCCGGCGAATGCGAGCTGGTCCGCACGGGGCTTGCTATTCATATCCAGGATCCAACGCTTGCGGGAATGATTCTGCCGCGCTCAGGGCTTGGGCATAAACACGGCATCGTGCTGGGGAATCTCGTCGGGCTCATCGATTCCGACTATCAGGGCGAGTTGATGATCTCAGCGTGGAATCGCGGTCAGCGCGCTTTTACCATTGAGCCACTTGAGCGCTTGGCACAATACGTGTTGGTACCGGTGGTGCAAGCCGAACTCGACGTAGTGGAACAATTTACCGATAGCGTGCGCGGCAGTGGCGGTTTCGGTAGCACCGGTGCGGTCTAAGCTTGTATCCACCGACGTTAGCAACGCACGTTGACTCACATAGCGATTCACCACTTAACGACTCATCACCTACCGATAGGGATTCACATAATGACGACAACACTTCCGGCCTCAATTTTTCGCGCCTACGACATTCGCGGCATCGTCGACGACACCTTAACGGAAACCGGTGTCGAGCAGATTGGCCGCGCCATTGGCAGTGAAGCCGCCGCACGCGGGGAATCCACCGTGGTGGTGGCGCGAGATGGTCGCCTCTCCGGCGAGCGCTTGCAGGCGGCGCTGACTCGCGGGCTTAACGCCGCCGGGCAAAACGTTATCAATATCGGCATGGTGCCAACGCCGGTACTTTATTTTGCCACCCACGTGCTCGATGGCACCGCCTCAGGCGTGATGGTCACCGGCAGCCACAACCCACCCGATTACAACGGCTTCAAAATCGTGCTCGGCGGCGAAACACTGTCCGGTGATGCGATTACCGCGCTGTATCAGCGCATTCAAGACGACAATCTTGCAAGCGGCGAAGGCACGGTGCGCGACGAAGACGTCCGCGAGACCTACCTTGAACGCATCCTTGGCGACATCAACGTTAGCCGCCCGCTCAAAGCCGTGGTCGACTGCGGCAACGGCGTTGCAGGTGAACTCGGCCCCAAACTGATCGAGCGTTTAGGCGTGGAAACGATACCGCTTTTTGCCGAAATCGACGGCACCTTTCCCAACCACCACCCGGACCCCGGCAAGCCGGAAAACCTTCAAGACCTGATCGCCACTGTACAAGAGAGCGGCGCCGATATCGGCCTTGCCTTTGATGGCGACGGCGACCGGCTAGGGGTGATTACCCCCAGCGGCAAGCTGATTTACCCGGATCATCTGTTGATGGCGTTTGCCACCGATATGCTCTCACGCAACCCCGGCGCCAAGGTGATTTTCGACGTCAAATGCACCGGCAATCTCACCCACGTCATTGAACAAGCCGGCGGCGAACCGGAAATGTGGCGCACCGGCCACTCGCTGATCAAAGCGCGCATGATAGAAACCGGCGCGCAACTTGCCGGCGAGATGAGCGGGCATATTTTCTTCAAAGAACGCTGGTATGGCTTCGATGACGGCCTTTATGCCGCCGCTCGCTTGGTGGAGATTCTGGCCAAACAGGAAGACGATGCCGATGCCTACTTCCAACGCTTCCCGCTCGATGTGGGCACCCCGGAAATCAATATCAACGTCACCGACGAAAACAAGTTCGCACTGGTCGAGAAGCTTGCTCGTGAAGGCGACTTCGGCGAAGGTATCAAAACCACGATAGACGGCATTCGCGTTGATTATCCAGACGGCTGGGGGCTATGTCGTGCATCCAACACCACGCCGGTGCTGGTGCTGCGCTTTGAGGGCAAAAACGCCGAGGCGCTCGCGCGCATTCAAACACGTTTTGCCGAAGCACTCGCCCAGGTCGACCCAGCACTGCCGCAGATGTAAATTCTAAAATAAGCGTTCAAAACGCATTATTAAGCAAGGGAAACCCAATGAGTTCACCCAGTCGCGACCCGCAGGTCGTTGTGGAGGTGCTTTCCGAAGCCCTCCCGTACATCCAGCAGTTCTCCGGAAAAACCGTGGTGGTGAAGTACGGCGGCAACGCCATGACCGAAACCACCCTGATCGACTCCTTCGCGCGTAATATCGTGCTCATGAAGGAGGTGGGCATTAACCCGGTCGTCGTCCACGGCGGCGGGCCACAAATCGGCGAGCTTTTAACCAAGCTCAACATCGAGTCGCGTTTTGTTAACGGCATGCGCGTCACCGATGCCGAAACCATGGACGTCGTAGAAATGGTGCTCGGGGGGTTGGTCAACAAAAGCATCGTCAACTTGATTAACCAAAGCGGCGGCAAAGCCATTGGTTTGACTGGCAAAGATGGCGGTCAAATCCGTGCCCGCCAGCTCAAGGTAGAGCACCAAAGTCCCGAAATGACCGCGCCGGAGATTATCGACATTGGCCATGTTGGCGAAGTCGAGTCCATTTCCACCGATTTGATCGAAATGCTCGCCGCCCGCGACTTTATCCCCGTGATTGCCCCCATCGGCGTAGATGAAAATGGCCGCAGCTTTAACATTAACGCCGATCTCGTCGCGGGCAAAATAGCCGAAGCCCTCAGCGCTGAAAAACTGATGTTGCTAACCAACGTGGCAGGCCTGATGAACGCTCAAAGTGAAGTGCTCACGGGGCTTACCACGGCCCAAGTCGACGGCTTAATTGCCGATGGCACGATTCACGGCGGTATGCTGCCGAAGATTCGCTGCGCGCTGGATGCTGTCAAAGGCGGCGTCAACAGCGCCCATATTATTGACGGACGCGTTCCGCACGCGGTGCTGCTTGAGATCTTCACCAATGCCGGGGTAGGCACACTGATCACCGATGCGGGTTAACAGCTAAGGGAGGTGGCCATGAGCGATTCACAAAAGCCGCATCGCCGTGAGCAGATTTTGCAGGCGCTTGCACTCATGCTGGAAGAAGATAGTGGCAAGCGCATTACGACCGCCGCGCTTGCACGCCAGGTAGGCGTATCGGAAGCGGCGCTGTACCGTCACTTCCCGAGCAAAGCGCGCATGTTTGAGGGTTTGATCGATTTTATCGAAGAGAGTTTGTTTGCCCGTATCACGCGGATTCTCGAAGACGTACCCGACGCCACTGGCCGCTGCGGCACCCTTCTTACGCTGGTATTAGGGTTCGCGGAAAAAAACCCAGGGTTGGCTCGGGTGATGCATGGCGACGTACTCACCGGCGAAACCGCGCGTCTTCGACAGCGCGTGCACCAACTCTTTGAGCGCTTAGAGATGCAATTAAAGCAGGTGCTACGCGAAGCCGAAATTAACGAGGGGCGCCGCCCGACCATTACCGCTTCCGCTGCGGCCAACTTACTCATCGCGCAAGCCGAAGGACGCATTTCGCAATACGTTCGCAGCGACTTCAAGCGCCTGCCAACCGAACACTGGGAGGATCAATGGGCGTTTCTTGCCGAGCCGCTGCTGCGAGATATTCCCCAGCCTGCCTGATACACAAAAACCGGCTCGATGAGCCGGTTTTTTTCACTGCGAAGAGACTATTAGGCCGCGAAAGCGTCGTCACCCATCTTTTGACGCAGTTTTTTCATCGCGTTTTTTTCCAACTGACGAATACGCTCTGCGCTGACGCCATAAACATCCGCCAGATCGTGCAACGTCGATTTATACTCGCCAAGCCAGCGCCGCTGTAGGATATCCCGCGAACGCTCGTCCAAGCTCTCTAGGGCCGTTTGCAAACGGCGCGTGGAATCCTGTTCAAAATCGCTATCCTCAAGCTGCGTTGCCGGATCAGAGGCCGCATCGTCAAGATAGTGCACCGGCGCTTGATAGACGCTCTCTTCATCGTCGCTTGGCGAGGCGTCAAAGCCTGCATCGAACGATGTTAGCCGCCCTTCCATGTCACGCACGACCTCAGGTTTCACATTGAGATCTTTGGCAATGGCATCGACTTCGTCGTTATTCAGCCATGCCAGACGTTTTTTCGCGCCACGCAAGTTAAAAAACAGTTTGCGCTGAGCTTTGGTCGTGGCAATTTTCACAATCCGCCAGTTACGCAACACAAACTCATGGATTTCGGCTTTGATCCAATGCACCGCAAACGACACCAACCTAACCCCTTGATTCGGGTCAAAACGCTTCACGGCCTTCATCAGGCCCACGTTACCCTCTTGAATCAAGTCAGCCTGCTGCAGGCCATAGCCTGAATAACTGCGGGCAATATGCACCACAAAACGCAGGTGTGAAAGCACGAGCCGACGGGCCGCTTCTAAATCACTCTCATCGTACAGTCGAAATGCTAGATCACGCTCTTCTTGGGCGCTCAGCACCGGAATGCTATTAACCGCATGAATATAGCCGCCCAGGTCATGACCTGGTGAAAGCTGTCCCACCGGTAGAAGACTGTTGCTCATGTGCAGGTGGTCTCCCTTATAACCCCATTGTGGTTGACTAAATTCTTAGACACTGTCTGCCAGGAAAAGTTCGCCAATTCGGCCATTATCGCCTTTCCCAAACACACCACATTGCAATGCATTGACCGGGCAAATCAGTAAAAACGCATTTATAACAACGACATTAGCGTTTTTACTTACCCCGGCTTGATGCTGGCCAAATGCCGCGTGACCGCAAGCCACGCGCCCAGCCAGCCGAGTAGTGTACTGCAAGATAGCAAAATTGTAGAGCCTGTCACGTCAAGTGACGGTAGCGAAAACGCCGCTCCATAACTTTCGGCCAGGGCCGCCACGGGCAACGCCAACCACTGCCCACCAAGGCTCAATAACGCCAGGGCTAAAAAACCGCCGCCGAGGCCATACCAGGCACCACTGTATAAGAAAGGTCGGCGCACAAAAGCATGCGTCGCCCCGATGAGCATCACCACCTCAATTTCCCGTCGCCGACTTTCCACTGAGAGGCGCACCGTGTTGCCCACCACCAACAGCACCCCAAGCCCAAAGAGCACGCCCAGCGCCAGCGCCAAACGCCGCCCGAGATCAGCCAAGTGGCGCAGCCGTTCGATCCAAGCAAGATCCAGGCGCACTTCATCGACGCCTGCCATCTCGCCTAACCGCTCGGCTAGCGCCTGCATGGCTGTCGAGTCTACGTCGTCGGGCTGAATCACAATACTCGCGGGCAACGGATTAGCATCAAGCCCGGCGAGGGTATCCTCCAGGCCAAGCGAGTGCTGAAACTCCGCCATGCCTTCTTCGGCGCTGATAAAACGGGTCTGCTCCACCGCTGGCTGCGCCGTCACGGCCTCATGGATACGCTGCGCTTGCGCCGCATTAACGTCATTAGCCAAATACACGGTCAAAGTCGCGCTTTCGGTGAGTTCTGCGTCTAACAGGCGAGCGCTATCCAGCGTCAACCAGAGCGCAGCCGGTAGTACCAGTGCAATCGCGATGGCCAGCATCGTCAACACATTACCCAGTGGGTAGCGAACCAAGCGATGCAGGCTATCCAATGCCATCGCACGATGATGACGACCCCACGCTCGCAAGCGGCTACCCAAGCGCGCCTGTTGCGAGCGTGCGCCGCGGGGTGGCTGCTGTGACGTTCGTGATGCGCTCATCGTGCCCCCTCATCGCCCACCAGGCGCCCATCACGCAGGCGCAAAATACGATGACGCAGGCGGGCAATTAGCGCCAGATCGTGGCTTGCGATCATCACCGTCGTGCCAATGCGGTTAAAGTCTTCAAATAGTGCCATGATATCGGCGGAAAGTTGCGGGTCGAGGTTACCAGTGGGTTCATCGGCGAGCAGCAGCGCAGGTTTATTCACTACCGCGCGCGCAATGCCGACCCGCTGCTGCTCACCCCCAGACAGCTCAATAGGGAGTGCCTTTTCGCGGTGCAAAAGCCCCACTTTATCGAGTGCCGCACGTACGCGGCGTGCGGATTCACGCGGCTCCATGCCCTGAATTTCCAGCGGCAGGGCGATATTGTGAAATATTGAACGATCAAACAGCAGTTGGTGGTCCTGAAACACCACGCCAATCTGGCGGCGATAAAACGGCACTTGGCTCGAATGCAGCGTGGCGATGTCATGCCCTGCCACCACAATCCGCCCGCGTGTTGGGCGCTCTAGGCGCATCACCAAGCGTAATAGCGAGCTTTTTCCGGCACCGGAATGGCCGGTAAGAAACACCATTTCCCCGCGTCCCACGCGAAAATTCAGGTGGGCAAGCGCCTCAAAGCGTCCACCATAGCGTTTTCCCACATGCTCGAAAGCGATCATGCGCGTGTATCGTCGCCTTGGCCCTGGCGATCAAACAGCGCGCCGACAAAATCATCTGCCTCGAACGGGCGTAAATCATCCAAGCTCTCACCCACGCCGATAAAGCGGATTGGCGTTTCCAGCTGCTTGGCCAGCGCAAAAATAATGCCGCCTTTGGCGGTACCGTCGAGCTTGGTCAGGGTAATACCGCTGACCGGCACCGCCTCGTTAAAGGTGCTCGCTTGGGAAATTGCGTTCTGCCCGGTGCCTGCATCAAGGACCAGCATCACTTCGTGGGGAGCGGTGGCATCCAGCTTCTGCATCACCCGGTGGACCTTTTTCAACTCCTCCATCAGGTGGCCTTTGTTATGCAAACGCCCGGCGGTATCGGCGATCAACACGTCAACGCCGCGGGATTTTGCGGCGGCCACGGCATCGTAAATGACCGAGGCGCTATCGGCGCCGGTGTGCTGGGCAATGACCGGCACACTGTTACGTTCGCCCCACACTTTAAGCTGCTCGACGGCCGCTGCACGGAACGTATCACCCGCGGCGAGCATGACGCTTTTACCTTCACGCTGAAAGCGCTGGGTAAGCTTGCCGATGGTCGTGGTCTTCCCCACGCCGTTGACGCCGACCACTAGAATCACGAAGGGGCCATCCCCCTCTTTTTCAAGCGTAAGAGGCTTAGCGACCGGTTCGAGCATCGCCGCAAGCTCTTCTTGCAGACCATGGTAGAGCGCTTCAGGGTCTTTGAGCTCTTTACGCGACACGCGTGCTTCCAACCGTTCAATAATATCGGTGGTTGCTTCAATCCCCACATCGGCCATCAGCAGCTGCGTTTCCAAATCTTCCAACAGCTCATCGTCAATCTGCTTTTTACCCAAAAACAGATCCGCAATGCCATCGGTTAAATTGGCGCGGGTTTTCCCCAGGCCGGCTTTGATGCGGGAGAACCAGCCTTTTTTCTCGCCACCCTTATCGGCCGCTTTCGGCTTTTCCTGCAGCGCGGGCTTGGGCGCTGGAGCAGGTTCAGGTGTAGGTTCCGGTTCCGGCTTGGAAGCCGGTTCGGGCTCGGGCTCGGGCTCGGGCTCAGGCTCGGGCTCAGAATCAGGCTCAACTGACGGTTCGAGGGTCTCGATATCAGGCGTTTGCTCCTGGGCTTGAGACGACGCCTGGTCGGCCTGTCGCTCGTTTTCTCCCGTGGCCGCGCCGCCGGCCTCCTCATCGGGCTGAGCTTCCTGCTGTGTTGTATCTTGCTGCGTTGTATCTTGCGGGGTTTTCTCTTGCTTCGATTTACGCTTAAACAAACCAAACATGGGTGTCATCCAACCAATCGGGGAAACATTAGCGCCATCCTACCACTGCGCCTCAAGACTTTGGATACGCAGGCCGCTACAATCTCTTTCATGAAACGCAATGCTCACAAACGAAAACGCCCTGCCCGCTCATCCGGCTTCCATCAAGGTGCAAGCGCTAGCGGCAAACTACGCATTATTGGCGGTGATTTTCGTCGCCGCCAATTACCCGTGCTCGAACGCCCGGGGCTACGCCCGACGCCAGATCGGGTGAGAGAAACGCTATTCAACTGGCTCGGCCAGGCGCTTTACGGTCAGCGCGTGCTGGATTTGTTCGCTGGCACCGGCGCGCTCGGCATCGAGGCGCTCTCCCGTGAGGCAGCAAGCGTACACTTTATTGAGCAAGACCGCGGGGTGGCCGCGCAAATTCGCGCCAACTTAACAACATTGAAGGCGACAAATGCCGAGGTCATCACGCACGATGCCTTGGCGTTTCTGGCAACACCTGTGGCGCTGTTTGATCTCGTGTTTCTCGACCCCCCCTTCCACCAAGGGTTTGCCGCGCCCTGCTGCATAGCGCTAGAGGCAAACGGCTGGCTGTCACCAGGTGCGATGATCTATGTTGAGACCGAAACGGCGCTGCCCCCAGAAGTGCCTGCTAACTGGGCGCTACACCGCGAAACGACGGCAGGCGAGAGCACCGCCCGGCTTTATCAACGCGAAAGCCCTACATCAACGCTTGCCGCTAATTCCACGTAACGTTAGGCTCGCCCAAGCCATACAAAACTGCTACATCACCCCCTTTTAAGGAGTTATCAATGAGTCAGGAACTGTTTAACCAGCTTGAGCAAAAAATCACTGCCGCCGTCGACGCGCTTGAGATGATGAAACTCGAAAACGAAGAGCTGCGCGAAGAGAACAGCCGCTTGAAGGAAGATCGCGATGAGTGGGAGCGCCGTTTGAACGGTCTACTCAGTAAGTTTGACGAGGTGGATACCAGCAGCGCGCCTTAACTCTAGCAGCACGCCTTAACTTTAGCGCCTAAGCACAAACGCCTAGGGCGTTAATACCCGCGACATCAGCAGTGCATCTTCTCGTCCGGTAGCCCCCTGCGCTTCCGGACGAACGTTTTGCAGCCGTATGTGTTCTTTTGGCACTGATGGATAATAGCCTTTACGCCGCCCGTCTTGCTTAAAGCCCATGCGCTGGTAGAGGGCAATCGCTGTTTGGTTGCCCGCCCGCACTTCTAACAACAAGCGTTCACTTTGCCATTGGCACGCTTCCCACACTACCGCCTGCATGAGTGCGCTCCCTACGCCGCAACCACGCTCTCCGGGCAGAACACCGATGGCCTGAAGCTCGGCATCAAATGGCTGCTTGGCCACCATCGCGTAACCCACCAGCGTTTCACCCCGATAGCTTCCCAGCACGGCAACTTCCACATCGGCTAGTGCCTCTCTGAGCTGAGCGGGCGTCATGGCATTTTGCGCTTGCGCCTCCACCGCTAACAGCGCCTCGGCATCGACGCTGCTCAGCGTTCGGATTGACAAGTTCATCGAGACGGCTTCATTGAGACGGCCATTGCGACGGCTTCATCGCTGCTACCACTGCCGAGCGAGCGCAAGAAGCGAGGGCAGCAGCGCACGCTTGGCGTCAGCGCTGTCTAAAAGCGTCGCAAGTCTCGGCCCTTGCCAAACAGGAAGTTCCAGGGTGCGGCTTTGCCCTTCCGCGATAGCCAGTACCTCACCAAACGGATACGCCTCGGCATCACCCCACCAAAGCACGCGTTCAAGCGCCCAACCGTTACGCCCGGCGACACCATTAATGAACGCATGAAGGCCTTCGCGCGCCTCTTCTAGCGGCTCCTCAGGCGCGGGGGCGTCCGCCATCGGTGGCCAATTGAACGTCACGCGCTGTAATGGGTGCGAAAACGTCACGCCTACGGCGCGATAAAGATTGGCGAGCAGCGATTGCTCTTGAGCACTTAGCTGGCCAGCATGGAGGCTCAGCCAGCGCCCCGCTAAACAAAAGCACGACAGCGTGAACGTTACCGGCTCGCGAGAGGCTTCTGTGCTTTCAGTGGTGGCAGTGTGTGCTGGCGACAGCGAAGAGGGTGGTGCTTCGGATGGCGTGCCGGGTGCCGAATTGACCGGCGAATCGTCCAGTAGCGCTCTCACAGAGGCGGGTGACGACGCCGATGAAGTCGATGGAGAGACTTTTTTGCGCGCCTGCTCCGCCTGCTGGGCGTCATCCAACAGCGTATGAAGCCGCTGGCTAGGCGACACTGGCGTCGGTGTGGTGTCTTCCCACTCGCAGGCGGGTGTTTCCAGTGCATTGGGCAGCCGATAACGGGATGCCCAGGCGGTAATGCCCATGGCATCCAGATACTGCCGGCGAACGACCTCTGTGTTCACTTCCCGCCGCCACGACAGTTGGGTGAATAGGGCCGCTCTCCGCCGCGCGCTTGCCACTCCTGCGGCGTATACAAATGCAGCGCCAGCGCGTGAACCGGTCCTGAGAGCTCATCGGCCAGCAGCGCATAGATTTTCTGGTGACGCTTCACCGGCATTAAACCCTTAAAGTCATCGCTTACCAGCGTAACCTTAAAGTGCGTTTCTGAGTTAGCCGGCACGTTGTGCATGTGGCTTTCGCTCTCCACCTGCACCACCTCGGGTTCTAGCGCCGCGAGCTTCTGCTCGATTTGGGTCTGCAGCGTCATGCCTCACTCCTCGCTCGAAATACGTTCATTGTACGCGCTCAGCTTGGCTGAGACGATGCCCGACGGGCACGGTTCGCCTCGCGCGCCAGCGGCACTCGGGCAAGGCTTGCCACCAACGACAACAGCGTGGTCAGCGCGCCAAGCCACAGCGTCAGCTGTACCGCCAACCCCAGCGCCAATGCCGCCCCCACCAACGCCACGCCGAGCGACTGCCCTACCGTGCGCGTAGTGCTCATCACGCCGGAGACATTGGCGCTTCGCTCTGGCGGCAGGCTCGCCATCATTTCGCGGTTATTGGGCGGTTGAAACAGCCCAAACCCCATCCCGCACAGCGCCGTTCGCCATAGACTGCCCGCCACCCCGGTGTTCTCATCCACCAGCCCGAGCGAAATCAGGCCAATCATCAACAAGACAAGCCCCGTGCTTGAAAGCACGCTAGGGTTGATGCGATCCGCCAGGCGCCCGGCCAAGGGGCCGACCACCATGATGGCAAGCGGCCAAGGCGTGAACAGCCACGCGGTCTCAAGCGGCGAAAAGCCCATCTGCTCTTGGTAGAAAAACGACAGCGCCACAAAACTTAGCCCTTGGCCAATAAACGCCAGCCCCGAGGCCGACACGGCTAGCGTGAACCGCTTTTCCGTAAACACAGACAGAGGCAGCAAGGGGTAAGGCGCTCGGCGTTGGCGACGGATAAAGCCCGTGCAGGAGGTCACCGAGATAAGCAACCAACCGCCGCTTTGCCATAGCGGCGCGGCGTGGCCCACGGCGTCCATGGCCAAGAAAAAACTTGCCAGCATCAACATCGACAACAGCGCGCCCAGCACATCGAAACTGCCTTGGCGTGGGGTTTCTCGCGGCAGCGCGCGCTTAGCAAGCCACAATGAGGCCAAGCCAAGGGGCACATTAAGCGCAAACAGCCACGGCCAATCAGCAAACGAGAGAATCACGCCACTAAGCGTTGGCCCCGCCGCGTAGCCGCCTGCCACCACCAGCGCAGAGAGCCCAAGGGCGCTACCCAGAAGCCGTGAGGGAAAAATCGCGCGGTAAATAGACGGCCCGATGGAGAGCGTTGCGGCGGCGCCAAGCCCCTGCAGCGCGCGAAATACCAACAGCGTCTCAAGGTTACGCGAAAGGGCCGCCCCGAGTGCCGCCAGTACGAAAGTACTTAAACCAACAAGATACAGCCGCCGCCGTGTCACCAGTTCACTCAGCCCGGCGAAGACCAACAAAAACGCCGCACACACCACTTGAAAGAGGTTGGTGATCCACACCACTCGCGAGCCGGGCACGCCCAAATCGGCGGCAATCGTGGGCAACGCCAGGTTAATCATGGTGGTATCGACCACCGCCATCAGCGTACCGGTGATTAGCGCCAGCACGGCGAGCAAACGTTCACGGCCAGGCAGGCCGTCATCTCCCGAGCGGGTTTCAAACAGTCGCATGAGGGTTTCCCAGTACCATTTTCCCGGCAAATTTTTTCACAGCAAACGTGAGTGCCAAAAAAACCGGCCTAGGCCGGTTCCTTCAACGCTTATGCTTAACGCTTAAAGGTGCTACCAATTGAGCATTAAGCTTCGTCGCTGTCCAGCAACAGTGCATCGTCGACTTCCGAAATTTCCAGCGCCGTCTCGTCATCTAAATCGATGGCGAGATAGCTGTGCTCGATGCGCAGAAACGTCTGGAACAGTGACCAATCCAACGTCTCGGGCCACTGACGCTCGTCCTCTTCCCACGCACGCAGCTCGGTTTCGAGAATTTCGGCATAGCGTTCATGCACAAAGGCATGCAGCGCTTCGGGCGCGTCCATCTCAGGAATCAGGTAAATCGTGCTTTCACGTTCGACGTCGTCCAGGGTTAGGTCGTCGTCTCCCATGGTGGGTTCGAGCGCATTGATCCAATCCACAAAGGCTTGGGTCGGCCTAACACTTAGAGCGGAGCGGTTTAGCAGTTTCATAGGTCTCTCCTCGCCGTCGAAACGGGAACATTATGGGCGCTAACGCGCCCACTTGCCAGCGCTCGCAATGCCTTATTCGCTCGTTTCTGGGCGCATCGCCGGGAACAGCAGCACATCACGAATCGAGGGGCTATCGGTAAATAGCATTACCAAACGGTCAATGCCAATCCCTTCACCCGCGGTGGGCGGCAGGCCGTACTCCAATGCACGCACGTAGTCGGCGTCAAAATACATGGCTTCCAAATCGCCAGCATCTTTTTCCTCCGCTTGCTCGCGAAAGCGCTCGGCCTGATCTTCCGCGTCGTTAAGCTCCGAAAAGCCATTGGCGATTTCGCGCCCGCCAACGAAGAACTCAAAGCGGTCGGTGACAAACGGATTGGCATCGTTGCGCCGCGCCAGAGGGCTGACTTCCGCCGGGTACTCGGTGATAAAGGTCGGCTGGTCGAGCTTCGACTCGGCCACTTCCTCGAAGATTTCCGTTTGCAGCTTGCCCAGGCCCCAGCTTTCTTTGGCCTGCATACCGAGCTTTTTCGCCAGTGCTCGTGCGGCGTCGAGGCTATCAATATCGGCATCGGTAATACCGTCGCCGTGATCCAGAATCGCTTGGCGCAGTGTCAGCCGCGCAAACGGCTTGCCGAAGTCGTAATCGGCGCCCTGGTACGTAATGGTTGTCGTTCCCAACACCTCTTCGGCGGTGGTGCGCACCATCGATTCGGTCAGGTCCAAAAGGTCGTTGTAATCCGCGTAGGCCCAGTAAAACTCGACCATGGTGAATTCTGGATTGTGGCGCGTCGAAAGGCCTTCGTTACGAAAGTTGCGGTTAATCTCAAAGACTTTCTCGAAGCCGCCCACCACCAGGCGCTTTAGATAGAGCTCCGGTGCGATACGCAGGTACATATCGATATCCAGCGCATTGTGGTGGGTGATAAACGGTCGCGCCGCCGCACCGCCAGGGATCGGCTGCAGCATTGGCGTTTCCACCTCCATGAAACCGCGCGTTTCAAAGAAACGGCGCATGGCGCTGATCACTGCCGCGCGCGTCTCGAAGACCTTGCGCGACTGCGGATTCATAATCAGGTCCACATAGCGCTGACGGTAGCGCGCCTCCTGGTCGGTCAGGCCGTGAAATTTATCCGGCAACGGACGCAGGCTTTTGGTCAGAAGCTGCGCCTCCTTCATCATCACGTACAAGTCACCCTTTCCCGATTTATGCACCGGGCCGTGGGCGGCGACGATATCGCCAATGTCCCAGCCTTTAACATCCTCGAGCACCTCGGCAGGCAGCCCTTTTTTGTCCACGTAGAGCTGAATCTGGCCAGCCACGTCCTGAATGACGATAAAGGGGCCTCGTTTGCGCATCACGCGCCCGGCCACCGAGGCGTGATGGTCAAGCGCTTCCAGCTCAGCCTTTTCTTTGTCGCCGAAGGTATTTTGCAGCTCGACGGTCAGACTGTCGCGGCGAAAATCATTGGGAAAGGCGCTTTTACCCTGCTCGGCGGCGAGTTCACGCCGCGCCGCTAACTTGGCGCGGCGCTCGGCGATCAGGTGGTTTTCGTTCTCAGAAGAGGCGTCTTGGTTAGCCATGTGGCACCTTGTTAATAATAAAACCCTGAAAAATAACCGTTAACGCGAAAGGCGTTGCTTACAGGCCCTGCTTGAGACTGGCAACGATGAATTGATCCAAATCGCCATCGAGCACTTTTTCGCAGTTACTGGATTGCACGCCGGTGCGCAGGTCTTTAATGCGCTGATCGTCCAATACGTAAGAGCGAATTTGGCTACCCCACCCGATATCGGCTTTGGAATCTTCCGCTTCTTGCTTCGCCGTGTTGCGCTTTTGCATCTCCAGTTCCCACAATTTCGCCTTCAGCTGCTTCATGGCGAAGTCGCGGTTAGCATGCTGGCTACGCTGGCTCTGGCACGCCACCACAATGCCGCTCGGCTCGTGGGTAATCCGCACCGCGGAGTCGGTGGTGTTAACGTGCTGCCCGCCCGCACCGCTGGAGCGGTAGGTGTCCACACGCAAATCAGAGGGGTTAATCTCAACCTCGAAATTATCATCCACTTCCGGGGAGAGAAACACCGAAGCAAAAGACGTATGGCGGCGCCCGCCGGAGTCAAACGGGCTTTTGCGCACTAAGCGGTGTACGCCGTTTTCAGTGCGCAACCAGCCAAAGGCGTAATCACCCTGAATATGCAACGACGCCGATTTAATCCCCGCGACGTCGCCGGCCGATATTTCAAGAATATCGGTTTTAAAACCATGGTGCTCGGCCCAGCGCAGGTACATGCGCAGTAAGATATTGGCCCAGTCCTGTGCCTCTGTCCCGCCGGAGCCAGACTGGATATCGAGATACGCGTTATTTTCGTCCATTTCACCGGAGAACATACGGCGGAACTCAAGCTTTTCCAGCGCCGCTTGCAAGCCATTGAGCTCTTTGGTGACTTCAGCCACCGTGCCTTCGTCGTCTTCCATCTCGGCAAGTTCTAAGAGGTCGCCGCTATCGCCCAGGCCCTGCTCCAGCTCATCGATGGTCGCGACGATCGTTTCTAGCGAGGCGCGCTCTTTGCCCAGTTTCTGAGCGTAATCGGGATCAGACCAGACATTGGGGTCTTCCAGTTCGCGGGTGACTTCTTCTAGCCGGTCTTTCTTTTCGGCATAGTCAAAGATACCCCCTAAGAACCTCTGTCCGCTCCGACAGATCCTTGATTTGGCTATGAATCGGGTTGGTTTCCAGCATGGGTCAGCCCTAGTGAAGTAAAGCGCGCATTGTAACGAAACACAGCGCCTACCGCATCCACTGGACTAGTGACAAAAGCGCAAAAACCCAGCCGTAGCCGGGTTTTTGCGTCAAAGCACCGCATTTCGCTTAGAAGCGGTAGGTCAACTGCGCCCCGAAGCCGTGGGCTTCGTTTTTGTAGTCGGCGGAGTAGTTGGAGGTAATCGGTGGCGTTTGCTGACCGGCCACAGTGAAACTGTCGGTTTTAGTTTGCTCAACCTGAGTGCTGCGCTCGGTTAAATAGGAGTAAGCAACATCCAGTGTCAGATCGGGTGTCGGTTTCCAGCCTGCGCCAAGGGAAAAGATACGACGATCGTCAGAAGGGATACGTACGCTACGCGTATCATCCTGAGTCGGCGTAAAATCAAGCGCTACCCCAGCGCGAAGGGCAAGCGTAGGCGTAAGCTGGTACTCACCACCGGTTGAAAACGCCCAAGCGTTAGAGTAGCTCTGCTCTTCGAGAGTAACAATACCTCGCTCACGCCCATCAACGCGAATCTGATCGAAACGGCTCCAACGGGCCCAGGATGCGCCGAACATGAGCTTAAGGTTGTCGCTCATTTGCTGCGTTAGGGAGAAGTTAACCGTTTCTGGCGTCGTCAAATCAAGCGATGCATCGTCAGTTACAGTCCCGATACCGAGCTGATCTAAAACGGGCGAACTAGCGGTAAAATCGCCTTCCAGTGTGTAATCCACTTTAGAACGGTAAGTAAGGCCTAGCGTCGTTTCGGGAACAGGCTGGTAGATTACCCCGAGGTTATATCCCCACGCCTCATCATCACCATCCACCCGTGAATCAGCTTCAGTCAGTCCCGCCGGTGTTGCCACAGGGACTTGTCGATGTAATTCGCCCTCCACACGGTTGTAGGTAATACCTAAACCGGCAGACCACTGTTCATTAAAACGGTAGGAGACAGTCGGCTGGGCACTTAAGACGGCGACCTCCGTATAGTTACCCTGATTACGCCCCTGGAAACCATCTTCGTAATCTGTTTTTGAACCAAACGGTGCGTAAACACCAAAACCAAACGCCAACTTTTCGTCAACGGGATGCGCGTAAAAGGCGTAAGGGATTAGTGTGCCCGGCACCATATCACCCTCGTTAGTTCCCGAAACCGGCAGTGTATCCGTTTGTCCTCCTGTAGCTTGCAAGAACGCCGGGCTACTCTGAGAAGCCTGCACGTTGCTGATATCACTATTTACGTTTAAATATGTCCCACCCACTGAAATCTGCGCGCGGTCAAGAAACGACATACCCGCTGGGTTGCCGAAGACGATAGTGGCATCGTTGACGTTGGAGCTACGTCCGGCGTGACCATAGCCTTGGCCGCTGACGCTTTGCTCGTTGATTTGGTAACCACCCGCTTGGGCTTGGCTGGCGAAGGCGGCTGCGGCGACAGCTGCCGCTAACGTGAGCTTTTTAAAGTTGTTATACATATAGAGCCTCTATCTTCCCGATGATCCGGCGTCGACTAGTGCTAGCGACCACCCATTTGTTTTTACATAACTGTTTTCTCGCACACTGGCGTTTGGTTCAAGGGCAAACGAGCGTTTTATTTCATTTAAGCCTTATACATTAGTCGCACAGTCGTTTTAAATCAGCGTTTTACTGCTTTTTTAAATTTCTACCGGAGCGCCTTGACCTATGGGTAACCCAAAGGTTTTACACTATTTATTAGGACATTCGTCAGCGACAGGGGCAGCGGATGAAAGTGAATGACATCGCCAAACAGGCAAACGTTACCGGAGAGACCGTGCGTCACTACGTGCGCGAAGGCTTAATTTCGCCTGAGCGCCACCCCGATAACGGCTACCAACTTTTTAATCAGCATGATCTGGAGCGCCTACGCTTTATACAACGGGCGCGCAAACTCGGGTTTAGCGTGGCAGAAATCCGCGACATTCTCGCCCATGCCGACCACGGCGACTCGCCCTGCCCACTGGTACGCGACCTGCTCGCCAACCGATTGCCCCAAGTACGCGCGCAGATCGCCGAGCTGGAAGCGCTGGCATCACGTATGGAACAAGCGCTAGAAAGCTGGCAGGACATGCCCGACGCTGCTCCCGACGGCCATAGCCTGTGCCGCTTGATCGAAAGTTTTCCTGAGCGCGTCCCTGAACCTAAGGAGTCACAATGAGCCAACACACCCTAACGCGCACGGTACCCGGCATGAATTGCCAGGGCTGCGTTAAACGCATGCGCGAATCGATTCAACAGCAAGACAGCCACGCAGAGGTAACCGGCACCCCGGCGGAAAAACGCCTTGACGTCACCACCGCATTGAATGAGGCAGAACTCGATCAAGCGCTGATGGATGCCGGCTACCCACCCGGCGAGCTACCGGATGACGGTGAAGAAACCGACGTTGAAAGCGACGCCGACGATAAACGCAATGCCACAGAAAGCGATGCGAAAGAGAGGCCCTCAAACAGCGAAAACGCCAAAAGCGAAACGCGCAGCAGCGGCCAACAATTCCGCCTCGCCATCAGCGGTATGACCTGCGCTAGCTGCGTCAAAAGCGTGCAAAAAGCGCTGGAGCGCACCGAAGGCGTTGACACTGCCAGCGTTAACTTTGGCACCCACACCGCGCAGGTATTTGGCCGTGCCGACGAGCAAGCGCTGATCGACGCGGTAGAATCGGTGGGCTACGGCGCCGAGCCGATTTTCGACATGCGCGAAGCCGAGAAGACCCGCGGCGAACAGGAAGCTCGCGAATACAAGCGGCGGCTAAAAGGCGGCATCTATTCGTTAGCGCTCGCCATTCCACTAATGCTCAGCATGTTTGTCTACCACCCGCACCCTGAGGGCACCGGTCGGCTATTCTGGCTAGTCATTGGGCTTTTAACGCTAGCCATCATGGCGTTCCCTGGCCGCCACTTCTTCGTTAACGCGTGGAAAAATTTCACACACCATCAAGCGAATATGGACACCCTCGTGGCCATGGGTACCGGCACCGCTTGGCTCTATTCGATGGTAGTCGTGACATTGGCTCCTTGGCTGCCCGAGGTCGCCCTCGGCATTTACTTTGAAGCCTCCGCCATGGTGATCGGCCTGATTCTATTGGGCAACGCCATGGAGCTGAAAGCGCGCGGCCGTACCAGCGATGCGCTCAAGCGCCTGCTGGACTTGCAAAGTCGCACCGCGCGGGTAATTCGCGACGGCAAGGAAGAAGAGATCGAGATTGACGCCGTGCGCGAAGACGACCAAATTCGCGT
Organism: Vreelandella vilamensis; assembly: GCF_031451755.1. Taxonomy (NCBI): domain Bacteria; kingdom Pseudomonadati; phylum Pseudomonadota; class Gammaproteobacteria; order Oceanospirillales; family Halomonadaceae; genus Vreelandella; species Vreelandella vilamensis. The sequence continues at coordinate 197,002 of NZ_JARWAN010000002.1, forward strand.
GCGCCCCGGCGAGCGTTTACCGGTGGATGGCGTGGTGATCGAAGGCGCAAGCCATATCGATGAATCCATGCTCACCGGCGAACCCGTGCCGGTGAAAAAAGGCGAAGGCGACGAAGTCAGCGCCGGTACCGTCAATGGCAAAGGCGGGCTGGTGTATCGCGCGACCCGCGTGGGCGCCGATACCCGTCTCGGTCAAATTACCGAGCAGGTCGCTAGCGCCCAAAATTCGCGCCCCCCAATTGGCGAGCTGGCGGATAAAGTTTCCAGCATCTTTGTGCCCTCGGTGATGATTATCGCCGTGTTGACGGCGCTGGCGTGGTTTAACTTCGGCGCTGAGCCGCGGATCATTCACATGCTGGTCACCGCCACCGCCGTGCTGATTATCGCTTGCCCTTGCGCGCTGGGGCTTGCCACACCGATTTCTACTATGATCGGCGTGGGCAAAGCGGCCGAACACGGCGTACTGGTCAGAAGCGGCGAAGCGCTGCAAACCGCGAGCAAGCTGACGACGCTGGTGGTGGATAAGACCGGCACGCTCACCGAAGGCAAGCCCCGCGTAACCGAGGCGGAAGTGCTAAGCGGCGACAAAAACCGCGCGCTTGGCTGGGTGGCCGCGCTGGAGCGTGGCTCAGAGCACCCGCTGGCCGCAGCGCTAATGAACTACTGTCAAGAACAGGCCGAAGAGCGTGACGCCAACCCCGCCGAGATACGCGACTTTGACACCGTCACCGGCGGCGGCGTCAAAGCGCGCACCGACGACGATAAACCGCTGCTGCTCGGCAACGCACGCCTGCTGGAAGAAGCCGGGGTTGATCTCAGCGCTGGCCAAGACAAAGCCCGCGAACTGGAAGAGAAAGCCCGTACCCTTGTGTATCTCGCCGTGGACGGTGAGCTTACCGCCCTGTTTGGCATCAGCGACCCGCTGCGCTCGGATACCATCGACGCCATCAAACGCCTGCAGGCCGATAACATCAAAGTGGTGATGCTCACCGGCGATAACGAGCACACCGCCGGTGCGATTGCCCGCGAAGTGGGCATCGATGACTTCCGCGCGGGGCTTTTACCCGAGGATAAACACGCTGAAATCGAGCGGCTGCAAAACAACGGCGAGGTCGTCGGCATGGTCGGCGATGGCATCAACGACGCCCCGGCGCTTGCGCGTGCCAATGTCGGCTTCGCCATCGGCCAAGGCACGGATGTCGCCATTGAAAGCGCTGGTATGACGCTAATGCGCGGCTCGCTGCACGGGGTGACTGATGCCATCGAAATCAGCCAAGCAACGCTCACCAACATCAAGCAGAACTTGGTCGGTGCCTTTGGCTACAACGTACTGTGTATTCCCATCGCCGCTGGGGTGCTCTACCCCGTCACCGGTATGTTGCTCTCGCCCATGATTGCAGGGGCGGCGATGTCGCTTTCCTCTATCACCGTGGTCAGTAACGCCAACCGGCTACGCCTCTGGCAAGCCAGTGGAAACGCATCCAAAGGAGATAACGCATGAGTTTACTGGTTAATCTCGCAGGCCTGGGCCTGATCGCGCTGATTGTTTGGTGGTTCTGGCTGAGTGAAACGTAACGTTTCCTCCTCATATCGCTGGCAATATTGCGACTATTCTTGTGCATACATCAGATTGATGCCTATATTGATACCTTTAGGCATCATTTAAGATGAGGAAAGGGCAATGCGAACCACGGTAACAATCAACGATGACCTATATCAGCAAGCTCTCGAACTTGCTGATCCTAGCGTCTCGAATGCATCCGATCTCTGCAGAGAAGCGATGAAAACCTACGTACGCGTACAGGCAGCTCGGCGCCTTGCCGCCTTGAGCGGAAAGGCGCCCAACATGCAAGACATTCCCCGCCGGCGAGAGGAGTCTTCTGCTCAATGAGCGCTTTCAGCGTGCTAATTGATTCCTCGGTATGGGTTGAGCATTTCCGAAATGGAAATGCGGGTCTGATCGAGTTATTGGAGGCTGATTGCGCCTTGAGTCATCCAATGGTAACGGCAGAGCTTGCCTGCGGCACACCACCATCACCACGTGAACAAACACTACGTAACATTAGTCTTCTTAAACCCTGCAACCAAGCCAGTTTGCGAGAGGTGATGACATTCATTGAGCGCGAAGCGCTGTATGGCAAAGGTTGCGGGCTAGTCGATATATGTTTGCTGGCCTCAACACTCATTACGCCAGAGACCAAGTTATGGACGTTAGATAAGCGGCTAGCTGATTTAGCAAACCAGTTGGGGGCCGCTTACCAAGTCGCTATACATTAAGCGTCGCGAACCCGCCCAGCACTGCTGCCCACTAAAAACGAAAAAGTTTCTTCAGCTCACCCCAATATAACGCCCTGGCTTGTGATTCAGGGCGATAATCAGGTTGAGCGTCAATGCGCCGAGTACCGAATAGCCGACGCGATCCAGCGGCAGCTGCGTCAGTGCAACGAGCAAAATCAAACCGTCGATACCCAGCTGCACATAGCCTGCACGCAGGCCGTGACGGTCTTGCAGGTAGAGCGCCAAAATATTGATACCGCCAAGGCTTGTGCGGTGGCGAAACAGCATCAGCATGCCGATACCCATTAACCCCCCGCCCATGATAGCGGCATAAAGCGATGGCACCTCGGCAAACTGCACCCAGCCCTGGGTTAGCTCTGAGAAAAGCGACACCAAGCCAATGGCGGCAAAGGTGCGCAGCGTAAAGCTCCAGCCCATGCGCTTAATGGCCAAGTAATAAAACGGCAGATTGATGGCAAAAAACCAAACGCCAAAGCCGCCACCAATTATATAGTTGATCAGCAGCGCCATCCCCGCGGTGCTGCCGGTCAGCAATACCGAATGGGTATAAAATGTCACGCCTAGCGCCACGAACAATGTGCCGAGCAGCATCGCCATCACGTCTTCATAGGGCTTGTGCGGGTCTTGGGGAAAATCTTCCACGCGCATGACAGTGTCCTTACTTAAGAGGAGAGGAGTTTTACGCTAACGTTTTATGCAACGGGACGGGCGTGCTCGACCATCAGCTGCAATGAATCGCGGCCACGCCAACGGTTGCGATTAAGCTTATACGCGCAGTGCAACGTATCGCCCACGCTAAACGAAGGCAGCTCGCCAGGGGTGAGGGCACGAAACCAAATCGCCTTGCAGGTAACCGGCCCCGTGGAGAGCTCCAGCATTAAATGGGTGCCGTCAGCCCCCACCGGGCGCAATGCCTCAACAATAAAACGTCCCTCAAACAGCGGCGGGTCAAACTCGCGCCCATAAGGACCCAGTGCTTCGATCTCACTGAGCGTACCAAGGGTTAACTGCGCGGTAGATAGCTCGCCGTCGGTCCAGAGCCGCGGGTAAAGCGGCGTGTCGCCGAGCTGCTCGCTCACGGCGTGTAAAAACGCGGCTTTAAACGCATCTAACTGCTCGCGAGGCACACCGACTCCCGCCGCCCCACTGTGGCCGCCAAAGCGCGGCAGCGCCTCAGGCGCGAGCTCAAAAGTGCGCTGCAGCGAGTCGCGCAGGTGCAGGCCGTCGATTGAGCGACCCGAGCCAGTGAGCATTCCCGGCTGCGCCGCTTGCGTCAGCACAAGCGCGGGGCGGCCGTAGGCTTGCACCAGCCGCGATGCAACAATGCCTTGAACGCCAGGGTGGCCATCTTCAAGCAGCACCACGACAGCAGGCGAGTCAGCGGCGAGGTCATCGGCAGCCAGGGCGCATGCTTCTTCGGCCATGTCGGCTTCAATTGCTTTGCGCGACTGGTTGTCCTCATCGAGCACGTTGAGTTGGCGCGTTGCCACGCCATCGCTTTCCGCGAGCATAAAATGCAACGCCGCATAGGGGTCATCGAGCCGCGAGCGGGCATTGATGCGCGGCCCCATCTGAAACGCCAGGGTTTCAGCGTTAAACGGCACGCTATCTTGCCCAAGACGGGCAGCCATTGCGCGCCAGCAAGCGGCGTCCATGCGGTTAATCAGCGTAAGTCCGTGACTGACCACCGCGCGGTTGGCGGGGCTGCCCCCTAGCGATACGCAGTCCGCCACGGTACCTAGCGCCACGTAAGAGAGCCACGGCGAGAGCTTAGGCGTCGCTTCTGACAAGGCGCCCCACTCGATCAGCACGCCGCGGGCAAGCGACATTAAAAGCCACGCCACCATGCAGCCAGCGATGGTTTTATCCGGATAAGCGCAATCTTCCCGCGTGGGGTTCACACAGGCAAAAGCCGAGGCCGGCGGGCCTTCTAGCGGCAGTGCGTGGTGGTCACTCACTACCACGTCGATCCCGGCCGCTTTCATCCGCGCAATGCGTGGCTCGTCAGAGCTTCCGCAGTCGGCAGTGATCACCAGCGTTGGCTCAGGCTTGAGGGCGAGTGTGCGCTCAACGAGCGGCAGGCTAATGCCGTATCCATCGTGAATTCGGTGACCAATCAAACTGTGCAGCTTGCTTTCGGGCACACCAAAAAGCTCGACCAGCGTGCGCCGAATGACCACGTGCGAGGTGATCCCGTCGACGTCGTAATCGGTCAGAATACCGATCGATTCGCCCTCGGCCACGGCCTGAGCGATACGCTCGGCGGCGCGGCGGCCGTCTTTGAGCTTCTCCGGGTGGGCCAGGTAGCGCAAACTCGGCGACACTAGCGGCGCAAGTTCGCCTTCATAGCCCGGTAACCGCGAGGCCAAAAGGCGCGCCTGCAGCTCGCTTAAGCCTTCGTCCTGAGCGCGCGTGTAAATGGCCTCGTCGCGGGGACGAGGCTCCAGGCGCGGTTGCGTCAGACTAAGGGGCAAATCGGTTAGCGCGTTCATATCACCCCGTTTAGCGCCGATGTTCGGCGACGAACTGCTGCACCGCGCTAAGCTCGGAGGGCAACACGCTATAGCGCTCTTCACGCTCCAATAAATCATCCATGTGCGGGGGCAGCGACACACCGGGGAAGCCCGCTTTCACCACGGCCTCGGCGAATTTCGCCGGGTGCGCGGTGGCAAGCGTAATGACCGGCGTGGACTGATCGGCCCGGGCACGCTCGGCGGCGCGATAACCGGTAGCGGTGTGCGGATCGAGGATTTCGCCGGTGCGGTGGTGCGCTTCGCGGATCACTTCCAGAATCGTCGCATCATCCACGCTGTGGCTGGCAAATTTCTCGCGCAGCTTAGCCAGCGGTGCGTCGGCAAGCGCCGTGGGCTCTTGTTGGAAGCGTTCCAGCAAGGCCGCTACCGCCGCCCCGTCACGCTCGTAGGCGTCAAACAGCAAGCGCTCAAAGTTGGACGAAACGACAATATCCATTGATGGCGCAAGCGTGGCGGCCAACTCTTGCTTGGAGAAATCGTTCGCTGTTAGCGTGCGGTGAAGGATATCGTTGGCGTTGGTGGCAATGATGAACTGCTTCACCGGTAAGCCCATCTTATACGCCATAAAGCCGGCAAAGACGTTGCCAAAATTCGCCGACGGCACACAAAAGCTCACCTCGCGGTGTGGCGCGCCCAAGGCAACACCTGACGCCACGTAGTAAACGATTTGCGCCATGATGCGCGCCCAGTTGATCGAGTTCACCGCCACCAGTCGCGTGCCGTTCAAAAAGTCTTGATTGGCGAAGCTCGCCTTCACCATTGCCTGGGCGTCGTCGAAATTGCCCTCAATGGCAATGTTGAACACGTTGTTGGCCAACACCGTGGTCATCTGGCGACGCTGCACCTCGGAGACGCGGTTATATGGGTGCAGGATAAAAATATCCAGGTTGTCGCAATGACGACACCCTTCAATCGCCGCCGAGCCGGTATCGCCGGACGTGGCGCCCATAATCACCGCACGTTCGCCGCGCTTTTTCAGGAAGTGATCGAGAATGCGGCCTAGTAGTTGCAGCGCGACGTCTTTGAAAGCCAGCGTCGGGCCGTGAAACTGCTCCAACAAAAAGTGATTGGCGTCGAGTTGCTTAAGCGGCACCACGGCGTCGTGGTTAAACGTCGCGTAGGCGTCATGCACAAGCTGGCGGAATGTCGCGTCGTCGATTTCACCGTTCACGAACGGCTTCATCACGCGAAACGCGATCTCGGCATAAGACAGGCCCGCCATCTCGGCAAGCTCGGTGTGCGAGAACGAAGGCAAGGTTTCCGGCACGTAAAGGCCACCGTCGCTCGCCATTCCGGTGAGCACCACCTCTTCGAAAGACAACGCGGGCGCCTGCCCGCGCGTGCTGATATAACGCATGGCGTTATGCTCCTTTTATTCGCCTTCGTCCAGACTTTCGACACGGATACGGGTCACGGCGCCGGCAATGTCTGCCATGGATTCGATTTCACGAATCGCATCGTTCATCTGCTTCTCTTTGGTGCGGTGCGTCATCAAAATGATCGGCACCAGCTCGCCTTCGGTGGCTTCTTTCTGGATCAACGCTTCAATCGAAATGCCCTGCTCGGCAAGGATGGTAGCCACGCGCGCCAACACGCCGGGGCGGTCCACCGCCAACAAGCGCAGGTAGTAAGCCGTGGTGATCTCCTCCATCGGCATAATCGGCAGCGCGTTAGCGCTTTGGCCGACGCCACTGAAAGCCAGATACGGCACACGGTAATGGTGGTCGGTGGCGATATCGCGCGCCACGTCCAACAAATCCGCCACCACGGCTGAGGCTGTGGGTTCCGCGCCGGCGCCGGCGCCGTAGTAAAGTGTCGGCCCCACGGCGTCGCCCATCACTTCGATGGCGTTTTTCACCCCGTGCACGTTGGCGAGAAGGCGCTCTTTGGGAATCAACGTCGGGTGAACGCGCAGCTCAAGCCCCGCTTCGGTGCGCTTAGAAATACCCAAGTGCTTAATGATAAAGCCCAGGTTATCCGCCTGTTCGACATCTTCGGCGGTAATCCGGGCGATGCCTTCGGTGAAGGCTTTATCGAACTGCAGCGGCACGCCGTAAGCGATGGAGGCGAGAATGGTGAGCTTGTGCGCGGCATCGATCCCTTCCACATCAAACGTCGGGTCGGATTCGGCATAGCCAAGGGCTTGGGCTTCGGCGAGCACGTCTTCGAAGGCACGGCCTTCGTCGCGCATGTGCGTCAGGATGTAGTTGCCGGTGCCGTTGATGATACCCGCGACCCACTCGATACGGTTGGCACCGAGCCCTTCGCGCAGCGATTTAATCACTGGAATACCGCCGGCAACGGCGGCTTCAAACGCGACAATCACGCCTTTTTCGTGGGCGGCCTGAAAGATTTCGTTACCGTGTACCGCGATCAGTGCTTTGTTGGCAGTAACCACGTGTTTGCCGTTATCAATTGCGGTTAACACCAGCTCACGGGCCGTATCGTAGCCACCAATCAACTCGACGATAACATCGATGTCGGGGTTGCGGGCCACTTCGAATACATCAGTGGTGGCTTTAATACCGGTGATGTCGCAATCGGGATGGATGCTGCGATGCGCCACCTGCTCAATCACAATAGGGCGCCCCGCGCGACGGGCGATGTCGTCCGCGTTGCGTGTTAGCACGTTAAAGGTACCGCCACCGACCGTACCTAGCCCACAGATGCCTACTCTCACCGGTTTCAAAATAAATCCCCTCTCCGTATTGCACTCGAATGTATGTACTTAAAAGTGCGTGTGTCTCAGCGTTAAAAAGTGACTGAATCGTTATAGCCTAGGCGTCTCGCACCTTATTCGTCATCCAGGCCCAGCATGGCGGTCAAGCGTTCCGGCGGCACAAAGCCGGGCACGATTTGGCCATCTGGAAGAATAATCGCGGGCGTACCCTCCACGCCGAGCGCTAAGCCCAAATCGTACTGCGATGCTACCGGATTATCGCAACTAGCGCTGCTCGAAAGCGCTTCGCCTTGCTTGGCCGCCGTCATCGCCTCGCTGGGGTTATCGGCGCACCAGACCTGCTGCATCACCCGGGCCGCTTCGCTTTGCATGCCGCTTCGTGGGAACGCTAAATAGTGAACGGCTATGCCACGCGCATTGAGTTCCGGCACGGTTTCATGCAGCCGCGAGCAATAAGGGCAGCTGGTGTCGGTAAAAACCGTCACCGTCGCCTCAGGCTCCTCTATACCGCGAAAGATGATTTGCTCGCTTTGCGGTACCGCCTGTAGTGCCGCAATACGCTCTTGATTGCGCGCCTGCTCGGTGAGGTTCACAAGCCCGTTATCGCTGTTTTCGTACAAATCGCCCACCACAAAGTGGCTACCATCAGCGTTAGAGTAGAAAGATTCACCGCTGGTCAGACGCACCTGATAAATACCGTCTAGCGGTGTTTCGGTCACGTCTTCCACCGGCATGGCTTGGCCATTAACGCTTAAGGAGTTGGCTAACTGCTCAGGCACGCTTTGCGCTATCGCCGTCACCGGTAAGAGCGCGGCAGCCAGAGCCAGGGTAAACATTGGGTATCGACGCATTGTCCGCTTAACCTCGTGGGTGATGATGTGCGTGCAGGCTCTCTAATCGAGCCTGCGCGACATGGGTATAAATTTGGGTAGTGGAAAGGTCGCTATGGCCTAACAGCAGCTGTACGACCCGCAAATTGGCGCCATGATTCAATAAATGCGTGGCAAACGCATGGCGCAGCGTGTGCGGCGAAAGCGGTTTGCGAATCCCCGCGGTGATCGCATGCGCTTTGACGCGGTGCCAAAACGTCTGCCGCGTCATGGAGTTATCGCTGCGCCCAGGAAAAAGCGCCGGACGCATCGGGTCCTTCATCATTTCATTACGCGCGGTGCGTAAGTAACGCTCAAGCCAATCCGCCGCTTCATCACCGAGCGGCACCAGGCGGTCTTTATCGCCCTTGCCGCGCACGCGCACCACCCCTTGCTTCAGGTTGAGCGCATCAAGCGTTAAGCCTACAAGCTCAGAAACACGCAGGCCACAGGCGTATAAAAGCTCCAACATAGCACGGTCGCGCACGCCGATGGCAGTGGCGGTATCGGGCGCGATAAGCAGTCGCTCCACCTCATCTTCATCAAGCGTATGGGGCAATCCTGGCTGCACGCGAGGCAGTTTGATGGTCGCGAGTGGGTCACGCTCGGCATGACCATTCAAACGTGCCCAACGGTAGAAACTACGCAAACTGGAGAGTAGCCGTGCATTGCTACGCAACTGATACCCCTGTGCCCGACGCTCATCAAACCAAGCGATGAGCACGCCGTCAGGCGGCGCAGTCAGCTCACCGCCCTGTTCGACCAAGCACGCGCTCCAAGCGCTCAAATCTCGCCGGTAGGCCGCTAGCGTATGCTCACTGGCGCCACGCTCTAGCCAAAGGCTATCCAGAAAGGCGTCAATAAGGTCCATAGGCAAGCAGTCTCACAGTTATTAACGACAACGATTAACGACAGTGATTAGTCGACAAACAAAACCCCGCCCCGCAAAGCGGTGACGGGGTTTTGGTATCCAGACGCGCCGCACAGCGGCAGCGTCTGTGGTAAGCCTGGCTTACGCCAGCTTTTCCTTGATACGCGCCGACTTACCGCTGCGCTCACGCAGATAGTAGAGCTTGGCCTGGCGAACGTCACCACGGCGCTTGATTTCGATGGAGTCAACCAGCGGGCTGTAGGTTTGGAAGGTACGCTCAACACCCACACCGTGAGAAATCTTACGCACGGTGAATGCGGAGTTCAGACCACGGTTACGCTTACCGATGACAACGCCTTCAAAGGCCTGCAAACGCTCGCGGTTACCTTCCTTCACTTTTACCTGAACAATGATGGTGTCACCCGGGGCGAATGCCGGAATTTCCTTGCCCATTTGCTCGGCTTCAAGCGCCTGGATCACCTTGTTTTTACTGCTCATCATCTCACTCCTAAATAACTTTGTGGCTTAACCGCTCAGTTGTGGAAGGCGGAAGCCGTGATCCCGGCGCTCAAAACGAGCCACACGGGAGTCGTGATGGGTGACACAGGTACGCGGCGTGTACGTTCGACTTACATAACTCGCCTTCGCCCTGCACCGCCGCTTTGACCTACCGATTGGTCACAGCGTATTCCTCGATGAACTCATCCAACAGCTTGCGCTGCTCGGAACTCAACGTTCGCCCTTCGAGTAGATCAGGACGCCGCTGCCACGTGCGGCCCAGCGATTGTTTCAATCGCCAGCGTCGGATCGCTGCGTGGTTGCCACTTAGCAGAATGTCCGGTACCTGCCGCCCGTCAATCACTTCCGGACGCGTGTAATGCGGACAGTCCAACAAGCCATCATTAAATGAGTCCTCAATGGCGGAATCTTGATGCCCTAACACGCCGGGAACCAGCCTTGCCGCCGCGTCAATTAGCACCATCGCCGGCAGTTCACCGCCGCTCAGCACATAGTCGCCAATCGACCATTCTTCATCAATGTCATGTTCCACCACACGCTCGTCGATGCCTTCGTAGCGTCCCGCGACCACCACTAACGGGCTTTCACTCGCCAGGGCTTTTACGCCCTGCTGATCTAACGTGCGCCCCTGAGGGGAGAGATAGATCACTTTCGGCGTTTTACCGGTAGCGGCGAACGCACGCTTACGTGCATCCGCAATCGCACTGCGCAGCGTGTCAACCTTCATCAACATGCCAGGGCCACCGCCGTAGGGGCGATCATCGACACTGCGATGGCGGTCGGTGGCGTAATCGCGTGGATTCCAGAACTCCAGCGCAATTTGCGCACGCTCGACCGCTCGACCGGTAACCCCGTGACGGGTCAGCGCATCGAACATTTCAGGGAAAAGCGATACGACCCCAATCCACATGGCAGGCGGAACATCGAAGTCCTGCGCATCCTGTTCAAAATGCTCAGTCAAAACTCAGGATCCCAATCCACCACCATGCACTGCGCGTTTGTATCCACGTCGATAATGACATCGCCGGGGAGAAACGGCAGTAAACGCTCGCGCTTGTCGATCGCCTCAGCATCGCCGCGTACCACCATGACATCGTTGGCGCCGGTTTCGAACAGGTAACTGACCCGCCCTAACCGTTCGCCGGCCTGAGTCAAGACGCTTAAACCTTCGAGCTCATGCCAATAATACTCATCGTCGGAAAGCGCTGGTAGCGCCTCTTTGGGCATTAGAATATCCGCGTTCGCCAGCATTTCGGCCGCGTCGCGGTTCTCCACGCCCTCAAGCTGAACCACCAAGCCTTTGCCTTGCCGACGCCCCTGAGTCACGGTATAGCACGTTAGATTCTCATCTTTACGCAGCCACCATTCGGGGTAATCAAAAATACTGTCAATGGGACTCGTATAGGCATACACCTTAAGCCAGCCTTTCACCCCATGGGGGCTAGTCAACTTGCCGAGCACCACGTGCGTGTCGTCTAAGTGATGGGTTGCAAAACGCGTCATTGACGACCTCGGCTCGACAGCATTGAAGCAAACTTAGGCTTGCTTACGTGCTTCTTTAACCAGCTCTGCAACGCGGCCAGAAAGCTGCGCGCCGTGGTTCTGCCAGTGAACAACACGGTCGAGATCGACGCGCAGACGCTCTTCTTGGCCACGGGCGACCGGGTTGAAAAAGCCGATACGCTCGATGAAACGACCGTCGCGCGCATTGCGTGAGTCAGTCACGGTCAGATGGTAAAAGGGACGCTTTTTGGCGCCACCACGTGCCAAACGAATGGTAACCATACGATAACTATCCTTCGGTTGAGGTTACAAGAGAGGTAACCACTAACGGTTTAAGCCTCTATCGACGATATAAAATCGTGTTTTAAGCCCCTCATAACGCATCAAGCAACGCCATATTGACGCACCCCCTACGCATGAAGAGGCCGCATTCTACGCAAATGCGCCCAATTTGGAAAGCCTAGGCGCAGGAAAACTGCCCCGTTTGGCCGCAACGCTTAGACGCGACGGCTTGCAATACGGTTTGCAACAACGTTTCACCACAACGCGTCACCAACAACAGGGCAGCGCTATAACGCTAGCGACGAGGGAAGCCACCCGGGCCGCCCATACCCCCGGGGCCACCCATACCACCCATGCCGCCTGGGCCACCGGGTCCACCAGGACCGCCGCCGCCCATCATACCGGACATGCCGCGCATCATTTTTTGCATCCCGCCTTTTTTGCCGGCTTTCTTCATCATTTTTTGCATCTGCTTGTGCTGCTTGAGCAGACGGTTAAGATCCGGCACTTGCAACCCGGCACCGTTGGCGATGCGGCGCTTGCGCGAGCCGTTAATGATGTCAGGCTTATGGCGTTCTTTAGGCGTCATGGAGTTGATCAGCGCTTCAAGTTTGGCCAACTCTTTTTCAGGGCCGGGACCCTGCGCCATCTCGGCCATCTGCCCCATCCCCGGCATCTTACCGAGCAAACCGCCCATGCCGCCCATTTTCTTGAGTTGCTGAAGCTGATCACGAAAGTCTTCAAGGTCGAAGCCGTCGCCTTTTTTGACCTTTTTGGCCAGCTTTTCCGCTTTGGATTGATCGACGGTGCGCTCGGCTTCCTCAATCAGCGACAGCATATCGCCCATGCCGAGGATGCGCGACGCCACGCGATCTGGGTGGAAGGGTTCCAGTGCATCAACCTTCTCCCCCACCCCCATAAACTTGATCGGTTTACCGGTGATATGGCGCACTGAAAGCGCCGCGCCGCCACGAGCATCACCGTCGGCCTTGGTGAGAATCACCCCGGTCAGCGGCAGCGCTTCGTGGAATGCCTTGGCGGTATTGACCGCATCCTGGCCCGTCATGGCATCGACCACGAACAGCGTCTCATCCGGCTTAATCGCCTGGTGCAGCGCTTGAATCTCGGCCATCATCGCTTCATCAATGGCCAGACGCCCCGCCGTATCGACCAGCACCACATCATGGAACTGAATTTTGGCGTGCTTCATTGCCGCATTGGCAATATCAACCGGTTTTTGATCTGAGCGCGAGGGGAAGAAATCGACCTCAACTTCTTTCGCCAGCGTCTCTAGCTGATCAATCGCCGCCGGGCGGTAGACGTCCGCTGACACGACCAGCACTTTTTTCTTTTCACGCTCGCGCAAGTAACGCGCCAGCTTCGCCACCGAGGTCGTTTTACCCGCGCCCTGCAAGCCAGCCATCAACACCACGGCGGGCGTGCCTTTAAGGCTAAGCCCCTCGTTGGCCTCGCCCATGGTGACTTCCAACTCTTGCTGGACGATTTTGACGAACTGCTGACCTGGCGACAGGCTCTTCGAGACTTCTTGGCCCACCGCCCGCTCGCGCACACGTTCGATAAAGTCTTTCACCACCGGCAGCGCAACGTCGGCTTCCAACAGCGCGCGACGCACCTCACGCAGGGTGTCTTTGATATTATCGTCGGTCAGGCGTGCCTGACCTTTGATCGACTTTAGCGTCTGCGATAGACGCTCACTAAGATTCTGAAACATGGGGCCTCTCTGCCTCCGTCGTGGTCACAAGGCGCACGCGCCGCGGACAAGAATGGGGGCGATTATACGCCCTGGCGCCGCGAGTCTCCATGGGTGGCGTGCCTACGCGGCCAAACAGACAGTGCAATTGCGCCTCAAGCGTCTGTGCGCAGCGCAACGGATTGGTTATAGTAGTGGCGTCTTTTCACGATATGTTCTCATTAACACGCTAAACAGCGTACGGATTGCATTATGCAGGCGCTCCCTTTCGCCACGATGGCTTTTATTCTCTATATCGCCGCTGGAACTTGGCAGGGCATGACACTTCTGCGTCGCGTACCGCCACGCCCGGGCATGGTCCGCGTGCTCGCGGCGTTAGGTCTTCTGTTGCATATCCCCATGGTGGTCAAACTGTTGGGCCAAGCGCCGGGGCTGTTGCCTGGCTTCACCACCAGCGCGACGCTTTTCATGGCCGTCGCGGTTAACGTGGTCTTAGTGGCCAGCTTGTTCAAGCCGGTGCTTAATGCTGGCGTGGCCCTCTTTCCTCTCGCCGGCATCGTGCTCATTACGGCGACGGGGCTGCCAAGCCAGGGTAGCGAAACCGGGCTAACGCCGGGCATTTTGCTTCATGCCATTAGTTCCGCCCTGGCCTTTGCCATACTCGCCATTGCCGCGGTTCAAGCGGTGTTGGTGGGGCTGCAAAACCAGGCCCTGCGGCATCACCATATCCGTGGGATTGTGCAATCCCTACCGCCCTTGACCACCATGGAGCGAGTGTTGTTTGAGCTCGTGTGGGCGGGCGTGCTGCTGTTGACGCTTTCCATCGCCAGCGGCTTTCTCTTTTTAGACAACCTATTCGCCCAGCATTTGGTGCATAAAACACTACTTTCGATTGTTGCTTGGTTGGTGTTTACCACGCTACTGGTCGGCCGCTACCGTTTTGGCTGGCGCGGCATGCGTGCCGTCAAATGGACACTCGCCGGCTGCGGTTTTTTGCTACTCGCGTATTTCGGCAGCAAGTTCGTGCTTGAGATATTGCTAAACCGCTAGGCGAGCCTAAGCGTGTCACTCTGACTTTCGTTGCCTTGACACGCAAAGGCCTAACTTCTAAAAACCAAGCTCGACACGCAATAAAGGACGCCCAACTTGAGCGACGATTTCCCTCTGGGACTACTCTTTAGCCTGCTAGCGCTACTCATTTTCTTGTCTGCATTTTTCTCCAGCTCTGAGACCGGAATGATGTCAATCAACCGCTACCGCCTGAGCCACCAGGCGAATAGCGGCGACTCTCGGGCTAAGCGCGTGCTGCATTTGTTAGCGCGCCCTGACCGCCTTATTGGCGTTATCTTAATTGGCAATAACTTTGTCAATAACCTGGCAGCGTCGATTGCCACCATTATTGCCATTCACTTCTTTGGCGAAGTGACAGGCCCCGCCGTTGCTACTGTTTTACTGACCATAACGATTTTGATCTTTGCCGAGGTGACACCCAAAACCTACGCCGCCATCAGGCCAGAGCGCATCGCGTATCCCGCCTCCCGCGTGCTGATACCGCTGTTAAAATTGCTCTATCCGCTGGTGCTGTTAGTCAATGTCATCTCCAACGGTTTACTGCGCCTAGCGGGCGTAAAAAGTGTTGAAAACGGCGGTGACAATTTAACGCGGGACGAGCTTCGCACCGTGGTGCATGAAGCGGGCAGCATGATTCCTTACCGTCACCAGGCCATGCTCTTGTCTATCCTTGATCTTGAGAATGTCACGGTCAATGACATTCTTGTCCCCCGCCAGGAAGTGCTAGGCATCGACCTTGACGACTCGCTTGAGGAAATCTTGCAGCAAATTCGCACCAGCCAACACACACGGCTTCCGGTCTATAAAGGCGATATCAACAACATTGTCGGCATGCTGCATCTACGTAACGCCGCACGCTTTCTCTCACGACCCGAAGTCACCAAAGCCGCCATCGTCCAAGAGGCGCGTGAGCCTTATTTCATCCCCGAATCCACGCCACTGCACACGCAATTACTCAACTTTCAAAAGCAAAAGCGCCGCATTGGCATTGTTGTCGATGAGTATGGCGACGTAGAAGGCCTTGTGACACTAGAGGATATTCTCGAAGAGATTGTCGGCGAGTTTACGACCGACGTTTCTGAAGATGAGGAGATTCACACCCAAGAAGATGGCAGCCACGTCATCGAGGGGACCGCCAATATTCGCGATATCAATAAGCTGCTGGGCTGGCACCTGCCGACCGATGGTCCCAAAACCCTTAACGGCCTAATTCTGGAGCACTTGGAGTCTTTTCCGGATGGCGCCGCATGCCTGCAAATCGGTACCACGCGAATGGAGATAATCGAAATTCGCGACAATCTGATTACCTCAGCGCGCTGCTGGCAGGCGGCACGCAGCGGCCGACGTTAAGGACGCACGTCTTCAAGCGCGGCAGCTTTAAGCACGCGAACCCGCGCTTCAAGATAGCGGCGTAACGCCACCTCTTGCGTGTTGCGCGGATCCACTGACGGGCCAAAGTGCAAGCTCACCCGTGCGCGAAAGCGCTTGGGCCACTTTTTCAATGCCGGCCCGCCTTGGTTTGACGTCCAAGACCCCCAAAGCCCCGCAAGTCCAACCGGAATCACCGGCACGGCATCGCGGGCAAGAATCGTCTCCACGCCACGGCGAAACGTTTGGACGTCTCCATCGGGAGTTAACCGACCTTCCGGAAACACCATCACCACCTCGCCGTTTTGTAATGCCTGGCTCACCTCGTCAAGCGCGCGACGTAGCGAACCGGGATTACGTCGCTCCGACTCAACCGGAATCGCCCCCACCAGCTGAAACCACCATTTCAGCCAGGGCGACTCAAAAATCGGCTGATCCATGACAAAACGCACCGGCCGTGGGCTCGCGCCCCCTAGCACAAGCGCATCCATGAAACTGACATGATTGCAGACCATCAGCGCCGCGCCTTTATTCGGCACATGATGCTGGCCGCGCACCGTTAAGCGGTAACAAATCCGCATTATTGCCAGAATCACCCAACGCAACCCGTAGCGCATATAAACCACTGGCGCCATCACTCAACAACCCCATGATGACGAAGCCCAGCCAGCACCGTACTTAACAGCTGCTCTAAGAGCTCATCGACTTTAAGCTGCTGCCCCTGCCAATAGCCAAGCCGCTCATTCAAGCCTAATTGTACGAGCCCATGCACACTGCCCCACAGCGTGCGAGCCAACCGCCGTGCTTCTAGTTCATCTAGCGCGGGCTGGTAGCGTTTCAAACAATTTTCGACTTGGGTAAACAGCGCTTCGATCAAGTCACTCTGACGTTGATCAAGCTCTCCTTCCTGGGCGAGGGGGTAGTCAAAAAGTAATTGCCAGCGATAGCATGCCTGCTCAGCGTATTGCCAGTACGCGTGGGCCAGCGAACGCAGCCAAGGTTCCGGGTCGTCCGCGGCTAACGTGGTAATCGTCTGCTCCAAGTGCGCCAGCGTTTCGACGTTGACGTACTGCAACAAGTTATTAAAGCTGCCGTAGAGTTTCAGTAGCGTACTCGGCGCACACCCCACCTCACGGGCAATAGCACGCAGCGATAACCCGTGAACGGGCTTGTCCTCCAACCACGTATCACAGGCGTGCATTACCTGCGCGTGGAGGGCATCGGGCGCATGCTGACGTGGACGGGCCATGGCAATCTCTTGAGGTTACAGCAGAAGGAGGAAAACCTTTCGCACTGTTGCATAGAAAGGGAATACGATAGGATACCTCAAATCGAACACTGTTTTCGATACGCTTTCGACACGAATGTTGTATTGCGCTTCATTCACACGCTGATTTCGCCTCATGTCTTTTGACTCCACGCCCTTACTCCACTCCCTTGGGAGGCTCGTGTGACCGGACGCCTTTATGTTCGCGACAACGCCTTGCCTGACGCGCTTGCCATCAACGTCGCCACCCCCCTCGTGACATCACCCAATCTAGCCCCACGCCAAGGCGTGTCAACGATCCGTTGGGAGCAAGGCGAACGCCGTCTCACCCCCCTTTTTTGGGGCCTGACACCGCCGTGGCTGGAGGTGCTCGATCACGCCCCTCACTGCGCGCGGGCCGAAACGCTGGACGCCCGCCCGATGTTTCGTGACGCGTTTCAATCGCGGCGCTGTCTTATCCCGGTAAACGGCTTTTACGTGTGGAAAATAAAGCCAAGAAGCAAACAGCCTTACTTGATTACCCATGTGCAGCGCACACCGCTCTTGCTGGCAGGGCTTTGGTGTCGTTATCACACCACGCTCACCGAGTTTACCGATTCCATGGCGCTGATAACCGTGCCCGCCAACTTATGGCTTTCCCCCCTCACAGACCGCTTACCCGCGCTTGTGGCGCCTAACGACATGGATCAATGGCTTCACCCGGAAACCGACATCGCCAAAGCGAAACGGCAACTAACCCCCGCGCCGTTGAAACTGTTGGGCGCTTTTCCGGTATCAAAACATGTGAACAACCCTGCCTATCAGTCACCGGCTTGCGCGCACCCTGTCGGCCCGATGCTGCAATGGGCTTCGCCTTAGGAGTCATTAATGTTACGAATTTTTACGTTACCTGCTTATCACCGACCGTTTGCCCTGCCTCCCCTTGCGGTAGGCACGGCGCTTTCGCTGAGCCTGCTCGGGTTTTCTCCTGCGAATGCCAGCAACGCCAAAGGCGTTAGCGATGTCGTTACCCCCATCGTTAGCCCGTTTGATGAGCGCAGTTACCGCGTACTTACGCTAGAAAACGGTCTGCAAACCTTGCTGGTCAGCGACCCCGACGCCGACAAAGCCGCCACGTCGATGAATGTACGCGTGGGCAGTGCCCAAGACCCTGAAGATCTTCAAGGGCTGGCGCACTTTCTTGAACACATGCTGTTTCTCGGTACCGAGCCGTACCCAGAATCGGATGCTTACCAAGGCTACATCTCCCGCAATGCTGGCTCGCACAACGCTTTTACCGCCCCACAAGACACCAATTATTTCTTTGATATCGAACCCTCCGCGCTGCCGGGTGCGCTCGACCGCTTTAGCGCGTTCTTCCTCTCGCCGCTGTTTAATGCCGAGAAACTCGAAAGCGAACGCAATATTGTCCATTCCGAGTACATGGCACGCATCCGCGACGAAGGCCGGCGCGAAAACGACGTAATGAATCAGGTCTTAAACCCCAACCACCCAATGACGCATTTCTCCGTGGGCAGTCGCGAAACCCTAGCCGACCGACCAGAGGGCGAACCCTCACTGCGCGAGCGCGTCATCGATTTTTATCATCAGCATTACGATGCCAACGTCATGACGCTCGCCATCGTCGCCCCACAACCATTGGATACACTGGAAAAGTGGGTCGCCGAGCGCTTTGCCGCCATCCCCAATCGCGGGCTAACGGTACCTCAGATTGATCAGCCGCTCGTCGATGAACAGGCACTGCCGATCACCCTAGAGCGCCAATCACTGAAAGACAGCCGCCAAGTCCGCTTTCACTTCCCCATCCCAGACCCGATAGACGACTACACCCACCAACCCACCCAGCTTCTCAGCCACCTGATTGGCGACGAGGGTGATGGCAGCGTACTGGCGTTGTTGCGCGAAGCCGGCCTGGCCGATGGACTCTCTGCTGGCGTAGGGCGCCGCGATGGGGAGCACGCGTTATTTAGCGTATCCGTCAGCTTAACGCCGGAAGGTGCCGAGCGACTCGACGACATTGAAGCCACGCTGTTTGCCGCCATCGACAACATTCGTGCCCATGGCGTGGAGCCATGGCGCTACCAAGAGCAAGCAAACCTGCGTGAACAGGCGTTTCGTTTTCAGCAACACG
This sequence comes from Vreelandella vilamensis, assembly GCF_031451755.1. Taxonomy (NCBI): domain Bacteria; kingdom Pseudomonadati; phylum Pseudomonadota; class Gammaproteobacteria; order Oceanospirillales; family Halomonadaceae; genus Vreelandella; species Vreelandella vilamensis. The sequence goes on from NZ_JARWAN010000002.1 coordinate 216,106, forward strand.
GCGCGCCGCAACAGGAAGCCACCGGGCTTGCGATGAATCTGTCACGCTACCCAGTCGAAGACGTGCAGTATGCGCCCTACCGTATGGATGGCTTTGACGCCGCAATGCACCACGCCTACCTCGACAACCTAACGCCGGCGCAAAGGCTACGCGTTTATACCGGCCCCGACGTAGAAAGCGAGCGCGTCTCGCCGTGGTTTAATACCCAATGGCGCAAGGGAACCTCAACCACGGCCGGCACCCCGCTTAAGGGCTTGGCACTGCCCAACCCCAACCCGTTTATTGCGGAAGATTTAACGCTTCTCACGGGCAGCGACGACATGCCAGGCGCTTTGATCGACGCCCCCACTTTCCGCGTCTGGCACATGCAAGAGGATCGCTTTAATACCCCTAAGGTAGAGTGGCGCGTTAGCCTGCAGCACCCCAGCACGAGTTACTCAGCGGAAGAGGCGGTGTTAACACGGTTGTTGGCTCAATGGCTTAACGACAGCTTGAACGAATCACTCTACCCCGCGCGGCTTGCCGGGCAGTCGCTCAGGGCTTACGCCCATTCGCGCGGCATCACGCTGGCATTTTCCGGCTGGCGCGACGGGCAAACACCGCTGATTGAGCGTACGCTAACGCAACTGGCAGACGCGGACATCGCCGATGGCGCATTCGAACGGGTGAAATTCCAGCTGCAACGCGAATGGCGCAACGCACCCGATGATTCGCTCACACGCCAAGCGCAGCGCACACTCGGCGAAGCGCTTCTCACCCCGCAGTTTTCAAGCGAAGCACTTTTAGCTGCCAGTGAACGCTTACGCCGCCATCATCTTGAAGACTTCCGCCAGCGCTTTTTAGCGTCGCTGTACGTGGATGCCATGGCCGTCGGCAACATCAACGAGGCCAACGCCAGGACTCAGGCCGAACTCATTCGCGGCGCGCTACGCCCACGCTTAACCCGCGACGACATACCAGAGCTCACACCGCTTAGCGTCAACGCGAATGCCCCGGTGCTGCACCCCAATAGCACCCGGGATGAGTCGTTAGTGCTGCGCTACCTGCAAGGGGACGCCGCAACGCTTGAGCAACAAGCGGTCGCTGCTGTGTTGGCCCAATGGCTGGAGACGCCGTTCTACCAACGCCTGCGCACCGAAGAGCAGCTAGGCTATATCGTCAATGCCGGCTACTCGCCGCTACTTGAAGCACCGGGCATAGCGCTTGTGGTGCAGTCACCGGATACACCAAGCGCCGCGATTGCCGAACGTATGGATGCCTTTCTACAAGAGGCCGAAATGCGGTTGCACGAGCTTGATAATGAGGCGCTGGCGCCTTACCGACAGGCGGTATATGAGCGCCTAACCCAGCGCGATACCAGCCTTGAAGCACTGGCTAACCGACACTGGCAGACGACCGCGCTGGATGACGTTGCGTTCGACCGCCGCGAGCAGCGCGCCGATTTGGCTCTTGAGGTAAATGTCGATGATCTGCGGGGGTTATGGGACACGCTACGCGAGCGGACACTTGATATCCGCTTTGATCCCAATGATGAGAAAAGCGACGTCAAAGCCTATCGCGAATCGCTTGAGGCATTTGCGCGTTAACCGCAAGTTAATACGGCACTTGCAAACCCGTACCGGCAACCATCAGGAGGGGCATTGCGCCCCTCCGCTCGTTGCCGTTAGTCGGCATCAAAGGCTTGGGCCGGCAAAATCGCCTCAATGTGCATCACTAACTCTTCAAGAATTTGCCGTTCGCGGTCGCTCAGTGATTGCTGGTTGTAACGCTCAATCTCGCGGGCAAAGTCTTTCAGCGTGAAACCTGCCAGAGCCGGGTCATTTAGCCGTGACCAACGAAACGCCTCCCACTGCGCTAACTCCTCGCCTTCCAACGTTTCGGGGTAGTTGCGCGCCCGATAGCGAAACAGCATTTCCTCAAGGCGAGGGTCTTGGAAAGCAAAGCGCTGCCCGACCAGATCCCACGGCTCCATGCTGCGCACACGCTCCATTTGCTGACGGTCTGCCGCGGAGAAAAAGCCGCCGGAATAGAGCATCAAATCAGGGTCTTGCACGCCCTCGGCATAACCTTCTGCAAACACCTCAGCCACTTTATTAGCCACCGGCACGATAGCGTCGTGCAAGGCTTTCCAGTGCGCCCGGCAAGCGGGCATATCCAGCCCCAAGCGGGACACAATCTCGCCGTACTCTCCCTGATGCGGGCCAGAAACGTCTTTCAGCGCACTGGCCGGAAACACCACTGGGCAGCGGTTAATATGGATCACTTTAAGTGGAATGCGCGTTTCGCCTTCGGCCAAATCCTGTTGGCTGACAAAGACGCGTTCACGCACCTCGGCGGCGGAGAGCGATAATAGCTCACTCGGGTCGACGCTCAAATCGTAAACAATCACCCCGTTGGGGTTGGAGGGGTGCTCCGCCAGCGGCATGACCAAGGCACTGCAGCCACGGCTTGCCGGGTAACGCCGGGAAATGTGCAACAGCGGCTTAGCGTGAGGCAAATCCAACAGTTTGGCCACCGCACGCTTACCGCGAAGCCCTAGCAAGTAATCAAACAAATTGGCATTACGCTCACGCAGAAGCCGCGCCAGTGCAATGGTGGCACGCACATCGGCCAGGGCATCATGAGCCCCGCCATGCTCAATACCATTGGCGGCAGTAAGGTCTTCGAGTTTAAAACTTGGTGCGCCATCGTCGCGCAGGGGCCACTCAATACCGGTGGGGCGAAGGGCATAAAATGCGCGCACGACATCGATTAAATCCCAGCGAGAATTACCGTTTTGCCACTCCCGAGCGTAGGGATCAAGGAGATTACGGTAAAACAGGTGGCGCGAAATTTCGTCGTCAAAGCGCAAATTATTGTAGCCCACCACGCACGTGCCGGGCTCGTTCATATGGCGCAGCACTTCTCCCGCAAACTCCGTCTCAGGCAAGCCTTTATGGCGGGCTTTTTGCGGGGTAATGCCAGTGATCAGGCACGCCGCTGGATGCGGCAGAAAATCATCAGCGGGCTTACAGTAAAGCTCAATCGGCTCGCCGATTTCGTTGAGCTCGGCATCAGTGCGTAGCGCCGCGAACTGTGCCGGGCGGTCGCGCCGCGGGTCGGCGCCAAACGTTTCGTAATCGTGCCAGAGAAAGCTGGCCGGGGCCGCGTTAGGTGGCGCCATGAAAACCCGTGCTCCACTTATTTTTAATAAAAACGAGGTCGTTAATCAAACCAACGAGATTAATGGACGTTAGCTTTTGGGCAACGTAACGTTAAGCTCCAGCACAGAGCAATTATCTTCGCTGTCCAGCGAGATTTGGATCGCATCGTCGTCAACGTGGACGTAGCGGCGAATCACTTCCAAAAGCTCGCGCTCAAGCATCGGCATATAGTCTGGCTGGCCGCGCTGGCTACGCTGGTGCGCCACAATGATTTGCAAGCGCTCTTTCGCCACCGAGGCCGATTTTTTGCGCTCGCGTTTCAAAAACTCCATAAGTTTCATCGGCGACTTCCCCCAAACATACGCGTCAAAATGCCTTTCTTCTGTGCTTCATGAAAGCGTAGTGGTACGTCTTCACCTAGCAGGCGCGATACGGTATCGGTGTAAGCTTGGCCGGCGTCACTCGCCGCATCGTGCGTCACGGGAACCCCTTGGTTAGAGGCACGTAACACCGCTTCTGATTCCGGAATCAAGCCCAACAGGTCGATAGCCAAGATTTCGCGAATATCGTCCAAGGTCAGCATGTCGCCGCTGGTAACCCGCTCTGGGTTGTAACGCGTGACCAGCAAGTGCTCTTTAATCGGATCCTCGCTGCGTTCCGCGCGACGCGTTTTAGAGGCTAACAAGCCTAAAATGCGATCAGAATCACGCACCGATGATACTTCGGGGTTGGTTACCACGACCGCTTCATCGGCAAAGTACATTGCCAACTGCGCGCCACGCTCTATACCGGCAGGCGAGTCGCAAAGAATATAGTCGAACTCTTCTTTGAGCTTGGTGAGGACGTCTTCCACACCCTCTTGGGTCAGCGCATCTTTATCGCGGGTTTGCGACGCAGGGAGAATAAACAGATTCTCGACCCGCTTATCGCGAATCAACGCCTGGTTCAACCCGGCCTCGCCTTGAATGACATTGACTAGGTCGTACACCACGCGCCGTTCACACCCCATAATTAAATCCAGGTTGCGCAGGCCCACGTCGAAGTCGATAACGACGGTTTTTTTACCGCGCAGCGCAAGACCCGTCGAAATCGCGGCGGCACTGGTGGTTTTACCCACCCCACCCTTACCTGAGGTTACTACAATAATTTTGGCCAAGGTCTTCTTCCTTTTTGACATTGTGCACGCTTTGCTGGCGTGCATCGCGCACGCTTAAATCGTAGATGGCAATAGTCGTGGTTGACAGTATTTACTGCATCGCATCATACGCCAGCACCTTGCGCCCTGACATCCCGCAAATAAATGACGCTAACATTTTTGACTTAAACCTAGGTCATTCGCCGGATAGTGACGTTTTCTTACGATATTTCGCGCTTAGCTTTTGTTCGCACGTCACTAAGTTCCACACGTCACTAGGCAAGCGGTTTTATTTCCAGCTGCTCCCTAGCAAAATACACTTCGGCGGGCAGCCCGAGACGGCGCGCGTCAATATCTTCCAGGCGCTTATAGTTACCCGCCACCGACAACAACTCGGCATGCAATTCGCGACAATAAATACCGGCGCCTAAATTGCCATGAATCCCCGCAAGCGCTCGCCCCCGCAACGCACCGTAGACGTGAATACTGCCCGCTGCCAACACTTCAGCGCCGGCGTTAACCGCACCGATCACTACTAAGTCTCCCGTTGAGGCGCTTACCTGCTGTCCTGAACGCACTGTGCCGCGGTATACGCGCGCCCCGGCCGGCGCTTCCTCCGACGCGTCTTGAGGAGTTTGTTCCTCTACGCTGTCATTTTCCGCTGCTATGCTGGCTAAGCGACGTGCACGCTCTTCTTCTACCGGGGCGAACCAGCCTAGCCCCAGTGCCCACGCCGACTGCTTCACTGGGTCTGCCCCGCCGCGCACCGCCACCGGCAGCAATTTATGGTCACGGCACACTGCGCAAATCCGTTCAAGTGCTAAATGTGGCGTATCAAGCTTTTCCACACTCAGGACAACCGGTGTATGCTGAAAGAACGCTGGCGATTGCGAGAGTTTGTCCTTGAGCTGCTGGCGGATCGACTCAGGGTCGGCGCTGTTAAGCTCCATCACCATCATGGGCAACATGCCGCCTTTAAAAGTGAAGGCCACGTCGGCATTATCCGCTGTTAGATTCATGGCCGAAACTCCGTGTCTTGATCAGGTAGAATTTAAAGGTAGCGCATTCCCATGCGATACGGCGATGGAGCTTAACATTCTCTGCCCTATGAAGGCGCTGCTCTAAAAAGAATTGCTCTATAAAGACTCTGCACTATCAGAAAGTACCATTAGGAGGCACCATCAAAAGGATGCGTAAGCAACACTATGTCAGCCAAAGCTATGTCTGCCAAAACTATGTCTGCTAAAGCTAAGTCAACCAAAACTAAGCGACAGTGCCGGCAACTGCAACCGCCAAAAGGCACTGATCGATTTTTTACGTCTATTTTTTTCGCTAGGCCCCTCACAGCAGGATAACCCATGCACGGACTGTTACGACGCCTGTTCGCTCCTCGGTGGCAACATCCCGACCCCGAGGTGCGTCGCCAGGCCCTTTCACGGCTCGACCCCACAAAGCCTGAACAGCATCAAGCGCTCGAAACGCTGGCTAATGATGAGCAAGCCGATATTCGTTTAGAAGCCTTCATCACCCTTGATGATCTTGACGGGCTGATCGCGGAGTACCCTAAGCAGCGCCATGACGAGGCTTGGTTCACCGCTATATTAGTGCGTCTATGTGGGCAGGTTGGCCAACACGATTTAGCCGAGCGCCAAGCCAAGTTAAAGGCGCTTGACGATTCGCGTTTACTCAATGCCGTCGCCCTTGAAGGTGACAATTTAGATTTGCGCTTGAGCGCACTCGAACAGCTCACTGAAGAAGACGACTTGATTCATCAAGCGTGTCACAACGCCGTCGTCACGGTGCGCCACCGCGCTGCCGAGCAGGTAGAAAGCGAAGCCGGCCTTAAGCGCTTGCTCAAAGAGTCACGCCGCGACCGCCAGGTGACACGCCTCGCGCGTGAACGGCTCAACCGCCTCAAGGCCGATGCCGAGTGGGGGGAAAACCAGCACAAACGGCGCGAAGCGCTGCTGAAGGCCCTAGAGCAACACGCAAAATCGCCCTGGGAGCCACTCTACGCGGGGCGTTTTCGCCACCTTCAGCGTGAGTGGGAACAACTTGAAAAGCCTCCCACCACTGAGCAAGACGCGCGCTACCAGCAAGCGGTGCTAGGGTGTCGGAAAACCCTTCACGACCATGAAACTCACGAGCATGCCCGCCAGCAGCGCCAACAGCACCAAGAAGCCGCCGAAAATACGCGGGAGCAACTGCTTGAAGGGCTGGAAGAGACCCTAAACGGCCTTCAGCATGGCGAGAGCATCAGCGACCAAGATATCGACAGCTTGCGCGCGCAACACCGATTACTGGCCCAACGCTGGCAAGCCCTTTCAGATACGCATTTGCCAAGCGAGGCAAGCCTTGAGCGCTACCACCGCGCGATGCAACGCTATGAAGAAATCAGTGCCGCGTGGGAACGTTGGCTTGCCGAGCAGCCAGCCATTAAAAGCGCGTTACACGAGGCTGATGAATACGATGCGGATAACACCGCCCTCGCCGCGCATGTGAGCGCCTGCCGTTGGCCCCGTTCACTGGTGGCACCAGCACTTCTGCAGCAGGCTCAAGCAGCCCTAAACGCCCAGAAAGAAGCCAATACGGCAGATGCACCCACGCCCGACACACTGGAGGCGTTGAATCAAGAGCTCGACGCCTTTGAGCACTTACTTGAGCGCGGCGCTTTCAAAAGTGCTAGCCGCCTGCATCAGCGTATTAAACCGCAAATTGAGGCGCTTAGCGGCAAACAGGCCAAGCCGCTTATCTCACGGCTCAAACATCTGGGCGCCCGACTTGCGGAACTTCGTGATTGGCGCGGCTTTGTCGCTGGCCCCAAACGCGAGCAGCTATGTGAAAGCATCGAAGCGCTTGCTGACGACTCACAACTCGCCGAAGCCGCGCTAGACCGACGTCACCGGCAACTCGTCAAAGAGTGGAAATCCCTCGGCGATGCAGCCGCCAACCGCGAACTTTCCACTCGCTTTCGCGCGGCCTCAGACCGTATCCATGAACGTTTAGCGTCGTGGCGCGAGCGCCTAACCCAGCAGCGCCAAGAGAACCTTGCCGCGCGAGAAGCCCTATGCGAGCAGCTTGAAGCGTTGTTAGAACAGCCTTCCGCCGACGCTGACCCTGACGTATTGCGCGAAATTCGCGATAAAGCCCGTCACCAGTGGCGCCATTACTCGCCGGTGCCGCGCGAACACGCCGAAAGCATCGGCCGCCGTTTTGGCCGCGTGCGCCACCGCCTGCAAACGCTGATCGACGAACGCGCCCACGTCATCGCTGAGCAAAAACGCGAGCTGGTGGAGCACGCGCGCGCCCTTGTGGACACAAGCGACACCCCCATCAGCGCACGCACACAGCAGGCCAAGCATTTGCAACAGCAGTGGCGCCAACTGGGCCGTGCGCCTAAAGGGGAAGAACAAGCGCTGTGGAAAACTTTCCGCCACGCTTGTGATCAAGTATTTGCCCAGCGTGACGCCCAGCAATCAGAACGCGCCGCGCACCAGCAACAACAGCTTGATGCTATGCAGGCACTGATTGAGCGCATGGACGCCTGGCAACCGAATAGCCCTGACGATGCTGCAACGCTTGAAGGGTTTCTGCGCGAAGCAGAAGCATTAGAGCCTCTTCCCAGAAGCCGGCGAAGTGACGGCATGCAAAAACGCCTAAGCGGCATCGTTCGCGCCCGGCGAGAACGCTTGAGCCGCCTCGATGTCATGTTGCAAGTCACTCAGTGGCAAGACATCTTACCGCTTGTCAATGCGCATCTAGCCGCTGATCAACTCGCGCTGGACAACCCTGATGCAGTAGCTTCCGTTGATGCCGACGAAACACTCAAAACGCCACTACCAGACGCATTTATTCCGGCCCATGACGCCCGCAATGCGAAGCGTGCAAACGCCGCCACATTTGATTCAACGCAGCAAGACGCCATACACGAAGAGCTGGCACGGTTACGCGTTCATCTCTCGCTACTGGCGCTCGGACGCGTAAAGCAAAGCGACGAACCCCTTCGTTTGGCCATTCAAGTTGAGCGCTTAAACGAGGGCTTACAGCAAACGCGTAGCCGCGCCGAAGAGCTAGAAGCGATTCTCACCGCACTACTTGCGCTCGGCCCGATGCCAGAAACACTGTGGAACGCTGAGGTAGGCGAACTCGACGACTTGCTCTCACGACTTTCGCGCCTGCCTCCGCCATAAACCCTCTATTCATTTTTAGCGAATCGACAGTATGTAAAAAGTCCTTAACAACAGCTCGTAACAACAGCCCGTAACAACAAAGCGGGAGGCTTAGAGCCTCCCGCTTTGCATTTCTATCGCTATCAAACAGTAGCTACTTGATTCTAGCTACTTGTTGGCCTGGGGTTACCCCATGAATTGGCCACCGTTAATATCGATGTTGGCACCGGTAATAAAGCCCGACTCTTTATCTGCCAGGAATGTTACCAAGCGGCCGATTTCTTCTGGCGTGCCGTAACGCTTCACCGGAATGGTTTCGCGTATGGCTTCTCGGACCTTCTCCGGAATATTCATTATCATATCGGTTGCGATATAGCCGGGAGAGACCGTGTTAACGGTAATGCCTTTTGTCGCTGTTTCCTGTGCGAGCGACATGGTAAGGCCGTGCATACCCGCCTTGGCTGCCGCGTAGTTCACTTGCCCAAACTGGCCTTTTCGACCATTGATGGAAGAGATATTGATAATACGGCCGTAGCCGTGCTCCAACATACTCTCGATAACGCTACGACAAGTATTGAAAACACTGTTGAGGTTGGTATCGATTACCTCGCTCCACTGCTCGTGCGACATCTTCTTCAGCGTGCCGTCTCGAGTAATCCCCGCACAGTTAACCAGTACCGTGATCGGCCCATGCTGACTTTCAATTTCGCGCGCACCTTCAAGGCACGCATCAAAGTCAGATAGGTCAATACCGGAGAGCGCAATATTGTTGTAGCCGTCAGCTTTTTGCGTTTCTAGCCAGGTTTTGGCTTTGTCGGGGTTATGATAACCCGCCACTACCTGGTAACCCGCATCCGCCAACGTGCGGCAAATTGCTGTACCGATACCACCAGTTCCACCAGTTACCCAGGCGACGGGGGCTTGATTGGCCATAGACTACCTCCCTGATATGACACATGGCTTGGATCACGTTCGTGTTTCGCAAGCCATCTACGAACAGGCGCATTTGCGCCAAAACATCAACGGCACGCGTATTTGCGTTGATTTATGCATGCCGCCAACAAAATTTGTTGTTGTAAGCGAGCGCTATGTCGTTGTTATAGCAGCATAGCTTCTATACAGCCATGTTGCAGCAACAGGACATTCACGACTATAAGGCAAAGGTTTGGTATTAAGCCTTGACGCAGCGCTAAAAAAGCGTAGTATACGCAACACGTTGATGCGGGGTGGAGCAGTCTGGTAGCTCGTCGGGCTCATAACCCGAAGGTCATCGGTTCAAATCCGGTCCCCGCTACCAATATTTTTAGAGGCAGATCAGTTACTTACTGATCTGCCTTTTTTATTGTCTTTAGCATGCTAATTTCTTGTGACGCATATGTGACACATTCACGCCTACGCTTCCCTCTGCATTTTTTTCTCGTGACCTTCAGGCATCGGCGCAAACCGTTTAATCGCCACCCTACTCTCCACGCTTATCTTGAAATTCAAGCAAGTCTCCCACCTCACAGTTGAATAATTTGCATAGCTTATCCAACGCATCTAGCTCAACTCTCTGGGCAGTCTCCTTGTAAAGCAGCGTCACGGTATTGCGATTTAGGCCGGTTTCACGTGCCACATCGACAATTTTCATTTTGTGCTCGCCCATCAAACGAGCAAGGTGGCAACGGACCATCTAAACCTCCTCAAAAGCATTTTTGTCATTCTGGATAGCAAAAAAACCTTGCAAATGGCCTAATGCTGTCTAAAATAACATTTAGAATGACATTCTGATGTTTTGAATGCCTTTTAGTCACGCAGAATACCACCCCTTTTGGAGGTTTTCGATGGAAGCGTCATACACCTATTTAACGACTGAGGAGCTTGCTCAGCGCATCAAGTACGACTGCCGCACTATTCGCCAGCAACTCAAAGATAGTGTCTTGATTGAGGGCACTCATTACATCAAGCCCTTTGGACGTCGGAAAATCCTCTTCCTCTGGGAAGCCGTCGAAAAAGAAATGCTGAAAAGTGCTACCAGCAATATCGCTATCCCTATGGCCAACGGAGGTTTCAGCCATGGGTAAGGTTCGCCAACGCAAAGAGACGGGAAAGCTTTATCTGGATTTCTTCTACCAGGGACTGCGCCTTCGCGAACAAACAGCGCTTAAAGACACCCCCGCGAATCGAAAAAAAGTAGAACAGCTACTTGCCCGCGTAGAGGCAAAGATTTTATTGGGTGATTTTGATTACGCTGAATTCTTTCCTGGCAGTAAAAATCTGCGCAAACTTGGTTTAGATACTGCAGCGTCAAGTCATCAACCGCCTTCAGAGACACAATTAGAGAGTAGCCAAACACCTGCCGATACTCCCTCATTCAACGACTTCGCTTCGCAGTGGTTTGAAGAGAACAAAATTCAGTGGCGTGCCTCGCATGTGCGCAACGTCAACTCGATTCTGGATAGCTCGCTCATACCGGCGTTTGGCAAAAAGCCGGTTGGAGAGATTACCAAAGCGCACATCATGGCGTTTCGCGCCAAGCTGGCCAAACGCAAAGGCCGCAGTGCGACGGGCGTGGTGTCGCCCAAGACGATCAATAGCCATATGACCATTCTGCGGATGGTGCTCGATGAGGCGGCGGAGCGCTTCGATTTTGAAACGCCCTACAAGAACATCAAGCCGCTGAAGCTACAGAAGACGCACATCGAACCGTTTTCGCTCCAAGAAGTGCAGCGCATCATCGATAACGTTCGCCCGGACTATCGCAACTATTACACCGTGCGCTTTTTTACCGGCATGCGTACCGGCGAAATTGATGGCCTAAAGTGGAAAAACGTCGATTTTGCCAAGCGGGAAATTTTGGTGCGCGAAACACTGATCAATGGCGAAACGGAGTACACCAAAACCGACGGCTCTCAGCGGGAAATCCCGATGTTCAGCCAGGTGTATGACGCGCTCAAGACGCAATACGCGGCCACAGGCCAACAGAGTGAGTACGTATTCTGCAATCAGCTGGGCCAACCCCTGGATCACAACAACGTGACCAAGCGGGTGTGGTATCCGCTGCTGAAAGCGCTTGGCCTGAATAAGCGCCGCCCTTACCAAACCCGTCATACCGCCGCGACGCTGTTTCTTGCTTCCGGGGAGAACCCGGAATGGGTCGCGCGGATGCTGGGCCACAGCTCTACCGAAATGCTGTTTAAGGTCTATTCGCGCTACGTCCCGAATGCCACCCGTATGGATGGTTCGGCCTTTGAGCGCCTACTCGGCAATACGTCATCTGCTACTACGTCAACAAAGAAGGAGCACAGCCATGAAACGGCTTGATAACCACCCACATCACTCCCTTTCGCGCTCCTTTTCGGGCACGTATCGTCTGACAGGCCGCCTGGCGGTATTCGACGATGCCAAAACGCCTTTCTTAAAGCTGCGGTTCTCCGACTGTGAGGGGGATCATGTTGCCTTTCTAAACTTGGATAAAATGCTGGCCCCTGAGCGTATTGGCCACTTGGATCTTGTGACGGCGACCGGTGTAAAGTCCTTTTCAGGTCAGTTTGTGGTTCAAGCGTGTCGCCGGGCGGATCAACAAGAAGTGGCCGCATTAAAGACGCTTCAGTCGCTGCCGCGCTTGTATTGCCCAGTGCCCGAGGCCTTCGATCAGTTGGTGTCGACCGCGCAATCCCTGCAGTCAGAACACTTGCGCGAGTGCTTAACCCGGGTACTTGAGCGCGAGGATCGCCTGGAGTCATTTTTAAACGCCCCGGGCAGCGTCTCGTATCATCATGCCTACCCGGGTGGGTTGCTGCAGCACTCACTCGACGTCGCTAATAATGCGGTAGCAATGCTGCGCTTAAACGAGCCCACAATGTCACGCCTGATGCAGGAGACGTGTTTCGTTGCGGGGCTATTGCACGATATCGGTAAAACCTACACCTACGACTCGAAAGGCAAGCCGAACGCGGCATGGAAACTCTGCAGCCATGATGCGTTGACCTTGGAAGCTTGCGCCTATGGACTGGCGTACTTGGACCAGCATGCACCGGATATTGCGATCATGCTGCGACACGTATGGACATGTGCGTCACCTGGCGCGCGCTACGGCCAGCCGGCCGCCATGACGCTGGCACGCTATGTGCGCGATGCCGACGGGCAAAGCGCCATGGTGGATAACCAAGCGCGAGCGTTTAGCCGTACCGGTGGCTGGGGCTTTAGCCGACTCGGCCAAAACCTGTTTTGGCGGCCTGAACCTCCTGCCTTACAACCGCAATAGGCCGTCTATTTTGTGACTCAGCCAATGCCGCCAGTATTTTTTTGGCGGCTTTGTTTAGTATCCGTATTGCCAAACGACCACCGACATGATGGTGACGTCGTTACCAACATTGCCAGCCAGAATCATTGGGTGAACTGAAAGATTAGCTGTCTGTTGATAATTCATAATCTGATCAGCAATTAGGCCTGAAAAGACACTTCACCCCGCCTCATTCATCGCGGCGGTAGCGCCATTATTTAGCGCTTTACGTCTGCATGGTGGATGCGTTGAGGCTATTTAACGTCTTACCGACGCGATAGTGATGCGAGATAGGCCTTTAGTGTCCCGTTTCTATCGCGTTTTTGCATAGATAGCCGTCATCTTCCCACGGTGTGCTCTCGGCCCTTGGCCGATGATGATACTTGCGCCGTTGAAGCTGCCAATGTCAGTCGGGAAGCGGCTGCAGTCGGCGGATACCCGGGAGTAAACGAGGCCACCACTTGTCGGCTGCAACACTCAAGCGCATGCGGATTTGGCGGGATTTCACCGTGAACGTGGCCGCCACTTTTAACACTTGCTCACGCAGCTTGATCAAGCTCCAACCTTGCCCGGTCCGACGTTCCATCACGCAACGCACACTGTGCAGCACCTGGTACGCATAGAGGCTAAGCAGCAGATTCACCTGATTGCGGGCCATGACGTCCTGGGTGGTCAGGTGGCCGCGATCTGTCGAGGACAGGTGTAAATTGAGCGCTGATTTGAGT